>CAZULX010000420.1:0-3539 GCA_964621335.1 uncultured Streptomycetaceae bacterium | reverse complement strand
GAGCCGCGCCTCGAGCGTGCCTTTGCGCCACTCGAGCTCCTGCGCCTCGACCTTGACCTGACCTTTCACGCTTTCGGCGAAAGTGACCATGCGCTCGGCGGCGTCGTGGCGGCGGTTGAAAATGATGTCTTCGACGTGCGCAAGCAGGTCCTTCGGGATCTCGTCGTAGACGCCGATCTGCCCCGCGTTCACGATCGCCATCGTGAGGCCGGCCTTGATCGCGTGATAGAGGAACGCCGTGTGTATCGCTTCACGCACCGGGTTGTTGCCGCGAAACGAGAACGAGATGTTCGACAACCCGCCGGAGACGCGCGCGTGCGGCAGGTTCTCGCGGATCCAGCGCGTCGCCTTGATGAAATCCACGCCGTAGTTATTGTGGTCCTCGATGCCCGTCGCGATCGCGAAAATGTTCGGGTCGAAAATGATGTCTTCGGCGGGGAAATGCACTTCGTCGACGAGGATGCGGTAAGCGTTGCGGCAGATCTCGATCTTGCGCTCGAGCGTGTCGGCCTGCCCCTGCTCGTCGAAAGCCATGACGATCACGGCGGCGCCGTAGCGCTTGGCGAGCTTCGCGTGACGCACGAACTCGTCCCTGCCCTCTTTCATGCTGATCGAGTTGACGACGCACTTGCCCTGCACGCACTTCAGCCCCGCTTCGATCACGTCCCATTTCGACGAGTCGATCACGACGGGCACGCGGGAGATGTCGGGCTCGGAGGCGACGAGGCTCAGGAATTTCACCATCGCCGCCTTGGAATCGAGCATCGCCTCGTCCATGTTGACGTCGATCATCTGCGCACCGCTTTCCACCTGCTGGCGGGCGACCGAGAGCGCGGCGCCGAAATCGCCGTTCAGGATGAGCTTGGAGAAGCCCGGCGAACCGGTGACGTTGGTGCGCTCGCCGATGTTGACGAAGAGCGAATCGTCGCCGATGTTGAGCGGCTCGAGGCCGGAGAGGCGGGTGCGGTGCTCGATTTTCGGCACTGCCCTGGGTGGCAAGCCTTTCACCGCTTCCGCGATCGCCTTGATGTGCGCCGGCGTGGTTCCGCAGCAGCCGCCGACGATATTGACGAAGCCGCTTTGCGCGAAATCGAGGAGATAGGCCGCCGTCTGCTCGGGCGTCTCGTCGTACCCTGTCTCGGCGAGCGGGTTGGGCAGCCCCGCGTTCGGATAGGCGCAGACGAAAGTGTCGGCGATCGTCGCGATCTCCTCGATGTACGGCCTCATCAGCTTCGCGCCGAGCGCGCAGTTGAGCCCGATCGTGATCGGCTTCGCGTGGCGCACCGAGTTCCAGAACGCTTCCGGCGTCTGCCCGGAGAGGGTACGCCCCGACGCGTCGGTGATCGTCCCCGAGATCATGACCGGAATGCGCACTCCCGCCTGCTCGCAATACTGGTCGATCGCGAACAGCGCGGCCTTCGCGTTGAGCGTGTCGAAGATCGTCTCGAGGAGGTAGAGGTCGACCCCGCCTTCGTGCAGCGCGCGCGCGGCTTCGGTATAGGCCTCGACGAGCGCGTCGAAGCTCGTGTTGCGGTAACCGGGATCGTTCACGTCCGGCGAGATCGACGCGGTGCGGTTCGTGGGGCCGATCGCCCCCGCGACGAACCGCGGCCGGGACCGGTCGCGCGCCTCGCACGCGTCGGCGGCCGCGCGGGCGATTCTCGCGGCCTCGAAGTTGAGCTCGTGCACGAGCTCTTCCATGTGGTAATCGGCCTGCGCGATCTTCGTCGAATTGAAGGTATTGGTCTCGATCAGGTCGGCGCCGGCCTCCAGGTACTGGTCGTGGATCTCGCGGACGATTCCGGGCTGGGAGAGGACGAGGAGGTCGTTGTTGCCTTTGACGTCGTGCGCGTGGTCCCTGAAGCGCTCGCCGCGATATTCCGCCTCGCCCAGGGCGTAGGTCTGGATCATCGTGCCCATCGCCCCATCGAGGATCAGGATGCGCGTTTTGAGGGCGGCTTCGAGCTTTAGCAGGCGGTCGGAAGTCATCGGGTGGCGAGGCGCGCCGGAAGATCGGCGCAAGTTGCTGATTGCAAAGGGCCGAATTTTAGCACGCGAGGCGTGTATGCAGCCTCCACGCGATCCAGCCGAGCGCGGCGAACGCGGCCATGCCGAGCGCGAGTGTAAAGTCGCTGTGCGAAACCAGCGGAGAGACGACGCCCGCGGCGATACCCGACACGAGACTGTGTGTAAAGCCGATGAGCGATGCGGTAAGCCCGCGGTTCTGCGGGAAGAGATCGAGCGCGAGGAGCGTCAGCGTGGGCATCGCTAGCGCCACGCCCGCGCTGTAGACCATCACCGGCAGGACCGACCACGGCAGCGCTGCCTGCGCCAGGGCGCTGTAGCCGAGGTTGCACGCCGCCGCCGCGAACATGACGATATAGGCGAGCTGCACTGTTTTGCGGGGGCTCACTTTGCCGGCGAGCCGGCCCGAGACATAGGCGCCCGACATCACCCCGACGATGCCCGGGATGAAAAGCCAGGGGAAGTCGTGAGCGGTGAGCCCCAGCACGTCGTAAATGAAAGCCGGCGCCGAAACGATGTAGAGGAAGAAGCCGCTGAAGTTGAGCGCGATCGCGGACGAGATCAGGAAGAGCGGCGGGCTGCGTCCGAGCGTCCAGTAATTACGGGCGAGCGGGCCCAGGCGAAACGGCTGTCGTTGGGCGGATGGCAGCGACTCGGGCAGGCGCAGATGGCAGGCGAGCAGGAGCAGCGCGCTGTAGGCGACCAGGAAAACGAACACCGCCCGCCAGCTGTAAGCGCCCTGCAGCCAGGCGCCGACCACCGGCGCGACCGCCGGCGCGAGGCCGAAGATCATCGTCACGAGCGACATCAGGCGCTGCGCGGCGTGGCCTTCGAAGCGGTCGCGGATGATCGCGCGGCCGACGACGATACCGGCGCCCGCCGAAGCACCCTGCAGCGCCCGAAAGAAAAGCAGCTGCTCGAAGCTCGCGGCAAGGGCGCAGCCGATCGACGCCAGCATGAACACGGCCATGTTGACGAGCACCACCGGACGGCGCCCGAAGGAATCGGACAGCGTGCCGTGGAACAGCATCATCACCGCGAAAGCGAGGAGATACAGCGACAGGGTCTGCTGCACCTCGACCGCCGAAACCGCAAGGTCCGTCTGTATCGCCGGGAAAGACGGCAGATAGGTATCGACCGCGAAAGGCCCGATCATGGAGAGGGCTGCGAGCAGCGACGCGAGCAGCGCGACAGGAGTCGTACCACCGGGCGCGGGGGATCGTGAGCTCATGTCGGAGTTTTTCTTACCCGCATTGTCGGTGGCACCCTACAGCCTTGTCGGGGTTTCTCGGATAGCTTAATCGTGCTTTAGTCTTTTTTTGCCCGCTAAGGCAGGTCGACAGGGGAAGCGTCACCGACCCTCTCCTGACCGTGGGGACGTAATCTATTCGGGCAATCCTGCGCGCCGCTGCGGCGCGAAATTCCAACACGAGAGGACCACAATGCAACCCAAGCAACTGACCGGCAAACCCACGAATGACGTCTTCAACGCGATCAGGGCGCTCGACCTCGAC
>CAZULX010000419.1:0-3448 GCA_964621335.1 uncultured Streptomycetaceae bacterium | reverse complement strand
AGCACGGTGAGGCCCCACTCCCAGCGGATGCCGCCGATCAGATCGTAGATGACGCGCACCATCCCGTAGATCGCGGTCTTCAGCATGACACCGCTCATCAGCGCGGATACCGGCGAAGGCGCGGCCGGATGCGCTTCGGGCAGCCATACGTGCAGCGGCAGCATTCCGGCCTTGGCACCGAAACCGAAAAACGCGAGCAGAAACGCCACCGTGGCCCAGACGCCGCCGATGTCCGCGGCACGCAGTGCGTCGAACGTGTAGTCGCCGCGTCCGCCGTGCAACACGCCGAAGCACAACAGGATGCCGAGCGCACCGATGTGCGCAACCAGCAGGTATATGAAGCCCGCCTTGCGGTTCTGCTCGTTATGGTGCTCGGTGGTGACCAGAAAGTACGAAGAGAGCGCCATCGACTCCCAGGTCACCATGAACAGATAGGCGTCGTCGGCGATCAGCACCAACGCCATGCTGGCGAGAAACACGTGGTACTGCAGGGTCAGCAACCCGAGCGACGTGGCCTCGGTGTCGCGAAAGTAGCCGCAGGCGAAGAGCGAGATGCCGAACGACACCCCGCCCAGTAGCAGCAGAAAAAAACCCGACAGCGCATCGACCCGCACGTGAAACGGCAGATCCGGCAGACCCGCCGGCAGGACCGCCGCGCTGGGTGGCGCGCCGATCGCCCACAGCCCAGCCGCCGCGAGCAGCAGCGAAACCAGCGCACCGGCGGGAAACACGGCGCCGGTGATGAATCGAGGCGCGCGCGTGAACGCAAGCCCGGCCACCCCCAATCCGATCCAGATCACGGCCAGCGTAACCGCCGCCTCGATCGGCTGCACGGAGTAAGCGTCCATTTAGGTTGATCGGTGTCTGAGAGAAACGGGCCGGAGCGCGCAGCAGCATCCCTCCCGAGTGGAGAGACTCACCTTATCTGCTTCTCGGCCTGACTGCGGCTCTGGTGCTGTAGGACACCCCATGCTGTTGCAGATAGTCCCTGATGAGCTGCCGCACCACCTGGGACGGCGTCAGGTCCTGCGCCGCGCACAGGTTCTCGAAAGCCTGTTTCTTCACCGGATCGATAAGTACGGTCAGGCGGGCGGTTTTCGACTCCATGGTTGTGCTCATGACGCGCCTCCGATGTTAATCTAATTAGAATATCATGCGATAAAGCGCGGGCTGGTTCACGGGTCGCTCGTGGAGGCCGGCGGGGTGACGCTGATATACTCGACCGCCCGTTTTGAACGCGCCTTTTCCGCGCGGGACCCTCACGAATCTCATTCATGGTCAATATCGATACCGCAGCCGTACGCGGCGAGCCGCACGTCGAGATCGGCACCCTGCTCCAGCGTAAGGCGCACGACATCGTCGACCGCTGGTGCTCGCTCGCGCGGGACGAACAGCGCGCAGCGCAGCGCGCGCATCACGTCGTGCTGCGCGACGAGCTGCCCGAATTCCTGGAGCTCGTGGGACGGGCGCTCGAGCAGTCGGGCGAGCCCGGTCCCGCCCCGCAGAAAGCGGCGAAGGAGCATGGAACGCAGCGCTGGGACAGCGGCTGGTCGCTGACCGAGCTCGTGCGCGACTACCAGATCCTGCGCCTCGTAGTTCTCGACTTTCTCGAGGAGAAGCTCGGGCGTCCGCTCTATTACCGCGAAGCGATGGCGGTCGGCTTGTTCATAGACGACGCGATCGCCGCGAGCATCGAGCGCTACGTCGCGCATCGCGACGAGGCGCTGAAGCGCAGCGAAGACGAGCGCGCCGAGGTCCTGAAGGAAGCGAGCCGCCGCCGCGACGAGTTCCTGGCGATACTCGGCCACGAGCTGCGCAACCCGCTCGCGCCGATCCGCAATTCGCTCATGGTCATCCGCAAAGTGGTGGACTCGACCCACCCCGCAGTGGCGACGTCGCTCGACGTGCTCGACCGGCAAAGCCAGCAGCTGGGGCGGCTGGTCGACGACCTGCTCGATCTCGCGCGCATCAGCCGCGGCGAGTTCGAGCTGAGAAAATCGCGGATGGACCTGCGCACGGCGGTCGAGCAGGCGCTGCAGATGGCGCGCGAGCTCGTCGCAAGCCGCGGCCACACGCTGCATGTATCGATGCCCGAGGACCCGCTCTACCTCGAGGCGGATGCTCAGCGCGTGACCCAGATCGCGGCCAACCTGCTCACCAACGCGGCGAAATACACCGAATCCGGCGGCAACGTGTGGCTCACCGTCGAGCGCGAAGGCGCGAGCGCGGTGATCCGCGTGCGCGACGACGGCATCGGCATCCCGCCCGAGATGCTCACGCGCGTGTTCGAGCTTTTCGCGCGCGTCGACGAGTCGCCGTCATCGGGCCGCGAAGGCCTCGGCATCGGCCTCGCGCTCGTGCAGCGGCTCGTCCAGAGCCACGGCGGCACGACCGGCGCCGAGAGCGCAGGGCTGGGTCACGGCGCCGAATTCGTGGTGCGCCTGCCGGGGGCGTCGGCGCAAGCCGATGCCGACCACCTGCTCGTCATCGAACCGCTGCAGGTAGACAAGCGCTAACGACGTAAACACCGTAGGGTGCATCGATGATGCACCGGCCGATGCGGTGCACTATCAGTGCACCCTACGACACTCCCCCCCTGCGCGTAGCGCTACGGTCGCAGGTAAGCGTACCCCTCTCGCTGTTGAAGGCGCGTGATCTCCGCCACGCCCGAAGGCACATACGTCGCTTCGGGTATGAAGCGGTTCTTCGCAAGCTTGCGCTCACGCAGGGTGATCTCGCACACGTCGAACCTGACGCCGCGCGACTCGAGCGACTCCACCGCGATGTTGTAGGGGTTTCCGTTGCGGTCTTTCGCGCCGTCGAAAAGCATGTCGACGCCGCTCGCATGCGTGACGACGACGATTTTCGCCTGCGGATTCACTTCGAGATGGTTGTTGATGTTGCGCAGCGCCGCCGAGCCTTGCGCCGCCGTGTCGTTGATGTGATAGACCACCTTGTCGGGACCTACATGCGCCTTGGTCTCGGCGCCGTCCGAGCCCGGCGCCGCGAACGCGAGCATCGAGGCCACCGCCAGCGCCGATCCGATCGATGTTCTCATGATGTTCTCCTGGGTCGTAACCGATGGCATCATCCTAAAGCCATGACGAAAACCTGTCATTTGACGATCCGCGGCCGCGTGCAAGGCGTCGGCTTCCGCATGTACCTCCAGCGCGAAGCGCAGCTGCACGGCGTCGCAGGCTGGGTGCGCAATCGAAGCGACGGCAGTGTCGAAGCCGTTCTACAGGGCGCGCCGGACGCGGTGCAGGCCGTGATCGACTGGGCGCACCACGGACCCCGGAACGCGCGCGTGACCGACGTTCAGGTGAGCGATGCCGAAGGTGCTTACAGCGGCTTCGAGCAGCGCCCTACGGAGTAAATCGGTTCGCGAACAAAGGATATGCCACAGAAGCGCTATCTACGCGTAGGTTATCTGCACGTTCTCGCGCTC
>CAZULX010000418.1:0-2957 GCA_964621335.1 uncultured Streptomycetaceae bacterium | reverse complement strand
ATCGCCGCGCGCTACAGCGCCGCGGCGCGCGTCGATCTGAACGAGCACGTCCTCATCCCCGGGCTGGTCAATCTGCACACGCACGCGGCGATGACGCTCATGCGCGGTCTGGCCGACGACCGGCCCCTCATGGAGTGGCTGCGCAGCTACATCTGGCCGGTCGAGACGCAGATCGTCTCCCCCGCCTTCGTCCACGACGGCACCCTCCTCGCCTGCGCTGAGATGCTGCAAAGCGGCATCACGTGCTTCGGGGACATGTATTTCTTCCCCGAAGCCGCCGCACAGGCGACCCTCGAAGCAGGTCTGCGGGCGGCGATCGGGATGATCGTCATCGAGATGCCCTCCCCTTACGCCGGCGACGCCCGCGACTACCTCGCCAAAGGCCTCGCGATGCGCGATGCGATGCGCGACGAGCCTCTGCTCTCGTTCTGCATGGCGCCGCACGCGCCGTACACGGTCTCGGATGCGACGCTCGAGCGCGTTGCGACCTACGCCGCCGAGCTCGACGTGCCCGTGCACATGCACGTGCACGAAACCGGAGACGAGATCCGCGAAAGCCTGGCGACCCATAACGCAAGGCCGCTCGCCCGGCTGCAGCGGCTCGGGCTGCTGGGGCCGGGACTCATCGCAGTCCATGCCGTGCACCTCGCTGCGGATGAGATCGACCTCCTTGCGCGGCACGGCTGCAACGTCGCGCACTGCCCGACGTCCAATCTCAAGCTCGCGAGCGGCGTCGCTCCGGTCGCGGAGATGATCGCGCGCGGCATCAACGTCGGCCTCGGCACCGACGGGGCGGCCAGCAACAACCGTCTCGACCTGCTGAGCGAAATGCGATTGGCCGCGCTGCTGGCGAAAGGCGCGAGCGGCAGCGCAACCGCTGTCCCCGCGCACCGGGCGCTGCATATGGCGACCCTCGCGGGAGCGAAAGCGCTCGGGCTCGACGCGCGAGTGGGGTCGCTCACGCCGGGCAAGCGCGCCGACATGACCGCGGTACGAATGTCCGGCATCGAGCTCGCACCGCTGTACGATCCGGTCTCGCACCTCGTTTATGCGGCCGGACGCGAGCACGTGACGCACGTGTGGGTCGACGGCAAGCCGCGCGTCGAGAACGGGGCGCTCACCGGCATCGACGTGCGCGAGCTCGCGCTCAAGGCCGCGCACTGGAGAGAGAAAATTGCTTAACGTCGATCCCGCCGAGCTGGAGAAATTCAGCCAGCTCGCCCACCGCTGGTGGGACCCGCAAAGCGAATTCAAGCCGCTGCACGACATCAACCCGCTGCGCCTCGACCACATCGACGCGATCGCGGGGCTCGCCGGCAAAGACGTGCTCGACGTCGGATGCGGCGGCGGCATTCTGAGCGAAGCGATGGCGGCGCGAGGCGCGCGGGTAACCGGCATCGACCTCGCGGACAAACCGCTCAAAGTCGCGCAGCTCCACCTCCTCGAGTCCGGCGCGGACGTCGAATACCGGAAGGTGTCCGCCGAAGAGCTTGCAGCCTCCAAGCCGCACCATTACGACATAGTGACGTGCATGGAGATGCTCGAGCACGTGCCCGATCCCGCGGCCACCGTACGCGCGTGCAGCGAGCTCGTGAAACCCGGCGGATGGGTCTTCTTCGCAACCCTCAACCGAAACCCGAAGTCGTATCTTTTCGCGGTCGTCGGCGCGGAATACGTGCTGAAGCTCCTGCCGCGCGGCACACACGACTATGCGAAGTTCATCAAGCCTTCGGAGCTCGCGGCGATGTGCCGCAAAGCCGCGCTCTCCGTCGCAGGTGTCACCGGAATGACATACAACCCGCTCACCCGCCGCTACGCCCTCGGCCGCGATGCCGACGTGAACTACATCCTGCACGCGAGCGCCGGCTAGTGGTGAAGGCCGTACTCTTCGATCTCGACGGCACGTTCGCCGATACCGCGCCCGATCTCGCGCGTGCGCTCAACACGATGCGAGCGACTCGCGGGCTGGCACCGATCCCCGCCGAAGCGACCCGTCCCGTCACTTCGATGGGCGGGCGCGGGATGCTCGGCGTCGGCTTCGGCATGACGCCCGAGCACGCGGACTATCAGGCGATGCGAACCGAGTTTCTCGATCTCTACGCGCGTAACCTGTGCGTCGAAACCCGCGTCTTCGACGGCATGCACGAGCTGCTCGACGGCATCGAGGCGCGCGGTCTGAAGTGGGGCATCGTCACCAACAAGGCCGAGCGCTACGCGAAGCCGCTGATCGAGCTGCTCGAGCTCGCCCACCGCTGCGCCTGCATCGTCGGCGGCGACACCACGCCGCATCTAAAGCCCCATCCGGCCCCGCTGCTCGCCGCAGCGCGGCTCCTCGACATGGACCCCGCCGCAGCGGTTTACGTGGGCGACGACCGCCGCGACATCGAAGCCGGGCGCGCGGCGGGCATGCGGACGATCGCGGTGCGCTACGGGTATCTCAACGGTGGGGTGCCGGAAACCTGGGGCGCGGACGCTGTCGTCGACTGCCCGCAGGACATCCTCGCTCACTTATAGCCCCTGGAACCTTTCCCGCGGGGCTACGTCCAACCGGTTCTGCTTGAAAATCAGCGCAGTGGCTCCATATGCGAGATAATCAAGCTGTACTGACGAATACCGGGGGCGACCTGGTTTCGACGTGGGTTACGAAGCAGCACAGGGCATGCCAAGGTCGAGTTACCTTGTTAAACAGCTCGAAACTTCATACACGCCAACGACGAGCGTTACGCTCTAGCCGCCTAACACCGGCTAGACGCTGCACTGATCTGCTGATGGGTCAGGCCTGTGATCGGAAGAGGTGCAAACCGAATCTGTAAACGGGTGCAGCGTCATTTACATCAGCCTCTCTGCGGGGTTTGGTCGCTTAGCCCCGTGGATCCGTCGAAGCGACTGGCCAAGCATCAGCCTGCCGGTTGGCGGTTGCGAGGCGAGACCCAAATAACCAGGCTAAGCATGTAGTC
>CAZULX010000417.1:0-11841 GCA_964621335.1 uncultured Streptomycetaceae bacterium | reverse complement strand
AATATCGCGACGGCGGATCACAACGTGCCGACGACCGACCGCGCGCGCGGCATCGCCGATCCGGTGTCGCGCCTGCAGGTGGAAACGCTGGACGACAACTGCCGCGAGCTCGGCATCGTCGAGTTCGGCATGAACGATCCGCGCCAGGGGATCGTGCACGTGATCGGTCCCGAGCAGGGCGCGACGCTGCCCGGCATGACGGTGGTGTGCGGCGATTCGCACACCAGCACGCACGGCGCCTTTGCCTGCCTGGCCTTCGGAATCGGCACTTCCGAGGTCGAGCACGCGCTGGCCACGCAGACACTGACCGCCAAGAAGATGAAGAACCTGCTGGTGCAGGTGGAAGGCCAGTTGCCGCGCGGCGTCACCGCCAAGGACATCGTGCTGGCCGTCATCGGCCGCATCGGCACGGCCGGTGGCACCGGTTATGCGATCGAGTTCGGTGGATCCACGATTCGTGCGCTGTCGATGGAAGGGCGCATGACCCTCTGCAACATGGCGATCGAAGCCGGGGCGCGCACGGGGCTGGTGGCGGTCGACGAGAAAACGATCGCTTATGTCGAAGGCCGCACGTTCGCGCCCAAGGGCAAGCAGTGGGATGAGGCCGTCGCCTACTGGCGCACGCTCAAGAGTGAAGAAGGTGCTGCGTTCGACAAGGTGGTGACCCTCAGAGCGGAAGACATCAAGCCGCAGGTCACGTGGGGCACCAATCCGCAGATGGTCGCGGCCGTCGACGGCAAGGTCCCCGATCCCGCACAGGAAAAGGACCCGGTGCAGCGCGAATGGATGGAGCGCGCGCTCAAGTACATGGCGCTCGCACCGAACACGCCGATCACCGACATCAAGCTCGACAAGGTGTTCATCGGCTCGTGCACCAACTCGCGGATCGAAGACTTGCGCGCCGCTGCGCACGTGGTGAAAGGCAAGCACGTCGCATCCAACATCAAGCTCGCGATGGTCGTTCCCGGATCGGGGCTCGTGAAAGTGCAGGCGGAGCAGGAAGGGCTGGACAAAGTCTTCACCGCAGCCGGTTTCGAGTGGCGCGAGCCGGGATGCTCGATGTGCCTCGGCATGAACGACGACCAGCTTTCGCCCGGCGACCGCTGCGCCTCGACTTCGAACCGCAATTTCGAAGGCCGTCAGGGACCCGGCGGCAGGACGCACCTCGTGAGCCCTGCGATGGCTGCGGCGGCGGCGATCGCCGGACATTTCGTGGACATCCGGAGCTTCCGCTGATGGAAAAATTCGTACGGGAAGAAGGCCTGGTGGCGCCGCTCGATCGCGCCAACGTCGACACCGACGCGATCATTCCGAAGCAGTTCCTGAAATCGATCAAGCGCACCGGTTTCGGACCGAACGCCTTCGACGAGTGGCGCTATCTCGATCGCGGCGAGCCGGGCATGGACAATTCCAAACGCCCGCTCAATCCCGATTTCATCCTGAACAAGCCGCAGTATCGCGGTGCGACCGTGCTCATCGCGCGCGAGAACTTCGGCTGCGGCTCCTCGCGCGAGCACGCGCCGTGGGCGCTCCTCCAGTACGGTTTCCAGGCGGTGATCGCGCCGAGCTTCGCGGACATTTTCTACAACAACAGCCTCAAGAACGGGCTCTTGCTGATCAGGCTCGAGCCGAAGGTCATCGAGAAGCTTTTCGGCGAGGCGGGGGCGAAAAGCGGTTACCGGCTCGCGGTCGATCTCGAGCAGCAGAGCGTCACCACGCCCGGCGGCGAGAGCTTTCACTTCGACATCGATCCTTTCCGCAAGCACTGCATCCTGAACGGTCTGGACGACATCGGGCTCACGCTGGGTCACGCCGACGAGATCAAGGCTTTCGAGGTGAAGCACAAGCAGGCGCAGCCCTGGCTTTTTTCGTGACGTAAACCACCCCCACTCTAACCCTCCCCCTGAAGGGGAGGGGATAACTCTCCTTCCCTCTCAGGGGGAAGGGTGGGATGGGGGTGGTGTTCGACGTTTCACTGACACATCTTGACATCACTGTTCACATGAAAATTGCGGTATTGGCCGGCGACGGCATCGGACCCGAGATCGTCGCGCAGGCGACGAAAGTCCTGCGCGCGCTCTCCTCCGACGGACTGAAGATCGAGCTCGAGGAAGCGCCTTACGGCGGCGCGGGATTCGATGCGTGCGGCGACCCGCTGCCCGAATCGACGTTGAAGCTCGCCCAGGCAGCCGACGCGGTGCTCTGCGGTGCCGTCGGCGGCCCGCAGTACGATGCGCTGCCGAGGGCGCAGCGGCCCGAGCAGGGGATATTGCGCATCCGCAAGGAGCTCGGTCTTTTCGCGAACCTGCGGCCCGCGGTGCTCTATCCCGAGCTAGTCGGCGCCTCCTCGCTCAAGCCCGAAGTGGTCTCCGGCCTCGACATCATGATCATCCGCGAGCTGACCGGCGACATCTATTTCGGCGAGCCGCGCGGGCGCCGCGACAACGCGCAGGGCGATCGCGAAGGCTACGACACGATGCTCTACTCCGAGCCCGAGATTCGCCGCATCGCCGAAGTCGGCTTCCACACCGCGCGCAAGCGCAACCGCAAGCTGTGCTCGGTCGACAAGGAGAACGTGCTCGAGACGAGCCGTTTCTGGCGCGAGATCGTTCTCGACGTCGCGAAGGCGTATTCCGACGTCGAGCTCTCGCATATGTACGTCGACAACGCGGCGATGCAGCTCGTTCGCAATCCGAAGCAGTTCGACGTGATCGTCACCGGGAACATGTTCGGCGACATCCTGTCCGACGAGGCGTCGATGCTGACCGGCTCGATCGGCATGCTGCCTTCCGCATCGCTCGATTCCAACGGCAAAGGGCTCTACGAGCCCATACACGGGTCGGCCCCGGACATCGCCGGGCGCAACGTCGCCAATCCCCTGGCGACGATCCTCTCGTCGGCGATGATGCTGCGCTACACGTACAACAAGGACGAATGGGCGTACCGCATCGCGGCGGCGGTGCAGAAAGTGCTCGCGGCAGGCTGCCGCACGGCCGACATCTACGAGAACGGCATGCGCAAGCTCGGCACCGCGGAAATGGGCGACGCGGTCGTCGCCGCGCTTTAAGGTCTAAGATAACGTCATGGCTATGAAAGTAGGACTGATCGGCTGGCGCGGAATGGTGGGCTCGGTGCTCGTGCAGCGCATGCAGGCCGAGCGCGATTTCGACCTGATCGATCCGGTTTTCTTCTCGACCTCGCAGGCGGGCGGGCGCGGACCCGACATCGGGCGCGGCCCGCAACCCGTCAAGGACGCGCGCGACGTGGCGGAACTCGCGCGCCTGGACGTGTTGATTTCCTGTCAGGGCGGCGATTACACGAACGAGGTTTTCCCGAAGCTGCGCGCTGCCGGCTGGAAAGGCTACTGGATCGACGCGGCTTCCGCGCTGCGCATGCAGGACGACGCAGCGATCATTCTCGATCCCGTGAACATGGAGCTGATCGAGAGCGCGCTCGCGCGCGGAGTGCGTAACTTCATCGGCGGCAATTGCACCGTGAGCCTGATGCTGATGGCGATCGGCGGGCTTTTCAAAGCGGGGCTCGTCGAGTGGATGACCGCGATGACGTACCAGGCGGCCTCCGGGGCCGGCGCTGCGCAGATGCGCGAGCTCGTGCAGCAGATGGGCAGCGCGCATGCGGCCGTGTGCGGGCTCCTCGCCGATCCGGCCACGCCTATCGCAGACATCGACCGCGTCGTGGCCGAGACTTTGCGCGGCGCGGACTTTCCGGTGGAGAGCATAGGCCAGCCGCTCGCCGGCAGTCTGCTGCCGTGGATCGACAAGGACCTCGGAAACGGCCAGAGCCGCGAAGAGTGGAAAGGGATGGCCGAGACCAACAAGATCCTCGGCAATGCCAAGGCGGTGCCGATCGACGGGATTTGCGTGCGCGTGAGCGCCATGCGGTGCCACAGTCAGGCGCTCACCATCAAATTGACGCGCGATGTCCCGCTCGCGGATATCGAGCGCATCCTCGCCTCGGTCCATCCATGGGTGAAGGTCATTCCGAACGAGCGCGACGCGACGCTCCGCGCGCTCACGCCCGCGGCTGTCACCGGCACGCTCGAAGTTCCGGTGGGACGCTTGCGCAAACTGCCGATGGGCGCCGAATACCTCGCCGCGTTCACCGTCGGCGATCAACTGCTGTGGGGTGCGGCCGAGCCGCTGCGCCGCATGCTGCGGATCCTGCTCGAAGCGCAATCGAAATCGGGCGCCGCCCGATCCGCTGTGGCGCACGCCTGACCCGACGATCGCCGGCAATGCCTTTGGCGGCCAAAACTCAACCAAAATAGACCGCTTCGACACCGCTTCTGAGGTACGGTGTCAGCTTGCATCGCTAACCCCGTGATGTTAGCTTACTAATTCACAAAATTGACCAACAGGTGGCGCAGTGCGCGACAACACTTTGAAGCTGTTGTTATTGGCGGCCTCCATGACGCTGCTGACGTCGATTCTTGCGCACGCCGCCGGTCTGGGCAGGCTCACCATCCTTTCCACGCTCGGTCAACCGCTGCTCGCCGAAGTCGAGCTTCTGTCGGTGCAGAAAGGCGAGACGATCACTGCCCGCCTCGCTTCGCAAGAGGCCTATGCGCAGGCGAACGTGCAATACGACAACGCACTCGTCGGCACTCGCGTCACCGTCGAAAAGCGCCCGAACGGACAGCTCTTCCTCAAGGCGACCACGCCGCGTCCCGTTCACGAGCCGTTCATAGAGCTCTTGATCGAGATCAATTCTGAGAACGGCCGCGTGATGCGGCAGTACACCGCGCTGCTCGATCCGCCGGGTTATGGCAGCGCTGCGGGCGAACTTCCGCCGCCCAGAGTCGCCGCGGCGCCACAGACCGGTGGACCGGTCTCGGCTACGCCTGCGCCGGCCGCACCCGCGCCGGCGGCCGCCCCGGTGCCGCCGCCCATGCGCGGCGCCGCGCCCGCGCCGAAACGCGCGGCTTCGGCCTCAGGCGCACGACAGTACGGCCCCATCAAGCCGGGTGAAACGCTCGGCCGCATCGCGCGCAGCGTGAAGCCCGAAGGCGTGAGCCTCGAACAGGCACTGGTCGGCCTCTATCGCGAGAACCCGGATGCGTTCATAAAAAAAAACATGAACCTGGTTAAGTCCGGGAAAATCCTGCGCGTGCCGGAAGCCGCCGAGTTGACGGCGGTCCAGCAGCGCGAGGCGGTGCAGGAAGTGCGGTTGCAGGTGGCGGACTTCAACGCGCTTCGCGGAAGGATCGCAGATCGGGTGGGAACCGCCTCGGAAAGCGGCGGCGTGACGAGCGGCCGGATAGGATCGAAAGTCGCAGACAACGCGGGCACAGGTCCGCGCGATACCGTACGGCTCTCGCGCGGCGAAGGCAAAGGGAAAGGCAAAGCGGGCGCGTCCGATCGCGTACGCGAGCTCGAAGAAGAAGTCATCGCGCGCGAGAAAGCGCTGACCGAAGCCAACACCCGTATCGCGCAGCTCGAGCAGATCATCAAGGATTCCCAGCGCGCCGCAAAGCTGAAGAGCTCCGGCGCACCGGTGGCGCAAAAGAGCGCCGAAAAAGCGGCCGCGGTGCCCGTATCCGCGCCGCCCGGAAAGGCATCCGAGACGCCTGCCGCGACGGCAGACAAGGGCACGCCGGCGGACTCCGCCAAGGCCGGCGCGCCGATGGTCGCCGAAGCGCCGAAAGGCCCTGACGCCGCGCCGGTAGCCGCGCCTCCCGGCATGCCCGAGCCGGCGGCGAAAGCCGAAGCCAAACCATTGCCTGCTCCTCCGCCTCCGGCGCCGGAGCCGGACATCATGACGACGCTCCTTGAGGAGCCGCTTTATCTCGCTGCCGGCGGCGCGGTCCTGCTGCTCGGTGGGCTCGGCTTCATGATGGCGCGCCGCCGCCGCGCGGCCGCTGAGGGCCCTGCCGGCGCAGGCCGCGAGAAGATCGCGCCTTCGCTCGGCGGCGCCACGGCTGCCGCGCCTGCCGCAGCGCCGAAATCGGCGTTGCCGCCGGCCGCCCCGGCACGCGCACCCGAACCTGCCCCCGCGCCAGCGCGCGGCGCCCCCGCCCCCGCAGCCGCACCCAGGCCGCCGCGAGCCGCCGGCGAGGGCGACGACAACGATCTGGATTTCAACGCCGGCATGCGCAGGGGACCCGCGGGGACCGCGGGCGCAGCTCCGACGGGACGCCAGCCTGCGCCGGGGGGGCCTGAGCCCGCCGCTCACGCGCCCGCAGTGCGCATGCCCGAACCGCCGCCTGCCGCAGAAGCGCCGACGCGGGCGCCCGAGCCGCCGACGCGCGCGCCCGAGCCCACCGCGGCACCTGCGGCACCGCCGCGTGCGCCGGAACCGCCGCCGCGCGCACCGGACCACGCCGCGCGAGCGACCGAAGCGCTGCGCGCAGCGCAGCTCAGGGCGCGCATGCCCGAGCCGCAGCCGCTGACTCCCGATTTCGCGCTCGATTCGACCAGCGTCACGCCGGCCCCTGAGAAGCCGGCGCCCGCGGCGCCGGCGAAAGACCCGAATCTGATGGAATTCGATCTCGATCCGCTGCCGCCGGTCGGCGTGCCACCGCAGATGGAAAAGGTGTCTTCGGAGCCTCCCGCGAGCGTCGATTTCAAGCTCGATCTCAACGATCTCGACATCAACGCGCCGGCCCCGAGCAGTGCCGCTGCGTCGGCGCGCGACGATCACTGGTACGACGTTCAGCAGAAGTTCGACCTCGCCAAGGCATATGAGGAAATGGGCGACAAATCCGGCGCGCGCGATATCCTGCAGGAGGTCCTGCGCGAAGGCGATACGGAGCAGAAGTCGCACGCGCAGAAGCTGCTCGGCACTCTCGCCTGATCCGAAAGCGCGCTTCATGCACGAACCGCGGCGGCCGTGCTGCCGCGGTTTTTCTTTTTTATGGACGTCACCTGACTTGAGAATCGCGCTCGGCGTCGAGTATGACGGGTCCCAGTTCTGCGGCTGGCAGACGCAGCCGTCGGCGTGCGCCGTACAGGACCACCTCGAAGCAGCGCTCGGCCATATCGCGGGAGAGCGCGTCGACACGATATGCGCGGGCCGCACCGATGCGGGAGTTCACGCGCTCGGGCAGGTTGTGCATTTCGATACTCCCGCGCAAAGGCCCGCGTCGGCGTGGGTGCGCGGCGTCAACGCGTCACTCCCTCCCGGCGTCGCGGTGTTGTGGGCGCAGGAAGTGGACGACGAATTCCACGCGCGCTATTCCGCGCTCGAGCGCTGTTACCGCTATGTGTTGCTCAATCGCGCGGTACGTCCTGCTGCCGGTCATGGCCGCATCGGCTGGTTCCACCTGCCGCTGGACGAAGCGCGCATGCGCCGCGCTGCGGCGTTCCTCTGCGGCGAGCACGACTTCAGCGCTTTCCGCTCGAGCGATTGCCAGGCGCGCTCGCCTGTGCGCGAGCTGCGCGGCCTCGCCGTCGAGCGCCACGGTGATTACATCGTGCTCGAATTCCGGGCGAACGCTTTTCTGCACCACATGGTGCGCAATCTCGTCGGCACGCTGGTTTATGTCGGCAAAGGCAAGCACGACCCGGAGTGGGCGGCGGAGCTTCTCGCGGGCCGCGATCGCGCGCTCGCCGCGCCCACTTTCGACGCCGCGGGCCTGTATCTCGCGTCGGTGGACTACGAGCGCGTCTGGGGTCTGCCCACAGCGCAGCCGCTGCAGTTCGTCGAGACGCTCGACCCGTGAGTATCGCGGTCAAGATCTGCGGCGTGACGCGCGTCGAGGATGCGCTCACAGCCTCCAGGCACGGCGCGCACGCGATCGGGCTCGTCTTCTATCGGCCCAGCCCGCGCTACGTGCAGCCCGAAGTCGCGGCGGAAATCGTTCGCGCGCTGCCGCCTTTCGTGACGCCGGTCGGATTATTCGTCGATGCCGACGAGAACGAAGTGCGCGAGGTCGCTGCGCGCTCGGGCATTCGGCTGCTGCAGTTCCACGGCGCGGAGCCGCCGGCGTACTGCGGGCGTTTCGCGCTGCCCTACGTGAAAGCGGTGCGGGTGCGGCCCGGAGTCGATTTGTTACAATACGCGCGCGAATTTGCCGGCGCCCGGGCGCTCTTGCTCGACGCTTTCCAGGAGGGTCTGCACGGAGGGACCGGGGCGGTGTTCGACTGGAATCTCATCCCGCCGGCGCTGCCGCTGCCCGTCGTCCTGTCGGGCGGACTCACTCCTGAAAACGTCAGGGACGCGATACGCCGCGTGCGGCCGTACGCGGTCGACGTATCGAGCGGCGTGGAAGCGGAAAAGGGAATCAAGGACGCGGCGAAAATCGCTGCGTTCATCGAAGGAGTGTGCAATGCAGGTGCGTGATGTGGAACCGGCACAAAGTGCCGGCAGGCTGCCCGACTCAAAAGGCCACTTCGGCCCGTACGGCGGCGTGTTCGTCGCAGAAACCCTGATCCATGCGCTCGACGAGCTGAAAGCGGCGTACGCGCGCTACCAGCACGATCCCGATTTCGTGGCCGAGTTCGAATACGAGCTCAAGCATTACGTTGGGCGTCCGAGCCCGATCTATCACGCGAAGCGCTGGTCGCAGCACTTCGGCGGCGCCCAGATGTACCTGAAGCGCGAGGACCTGAACCATACCGGTGCGCACAAGGTGAACAACGTCATCGGCCAGGCGCTGCTCGCGAACCGCATGGGCAAGCCCCGCGTGATCGCGGAGACCGGCGCGGGCATGCACGGCGTTGCGGCCGCGACGATCGCCGCGCGCTACGGCCTCGAGTGCGTGGTTTACATGGGCGCGGAAGACATCCGGCGCCAGGTGCAGAACGTCTACCGGATGAAGCTGCTGGGGGCGACGGTGGTGCCGGTCGAGTCCGGCTCGAAGACGCTCAAGGACGCGCTCAACGAAGCGATGCGCGACTGGGTCACCAACATCGAGAACACGTTCTACATCATCGGCACCGTCGCGGGGCCTCACCCGTATCCGATGATGGTTCGCGATTTCCAGTCGGTCATCGGGCGCGAAGCGAGGGTGCAGATGATGGAGATGGCGGGCCGCCAGCCCGACGCGATCCTCGCGTGTGTCGGCGGCGGCTCAAACGCGATGGGGATTTTCTATCCTTACATCGAAGAGAAGAGCGTGCGTCTGGTCGGCGTCGAGGCTGCGGGTCACGGCCTCGAAACCGGAAAGCACGCCGCAACCCTGGCCGCGGGCAAGCCCGGCGTCCTCCACGGCAACCGCACCTATCTCCTGCAGGACGACAACGGACAGATCATCGAGACGCACTCGATCTCTGCCGGTCTCGACTATCCCGGCGTCGGTCCGGAGCACGCCTGGTTGAAAGACATCGGCCGCGCGGAATACGTAAGCGTGACGGACGACGAAGCGCTGCAGGCGTTCCGCGATCTGTGCCGGCTGGAGGGCATCATCCCGGCGCTCGAATCGAGCCACGCGCTCGCCTATGCCGCTAAAATGGCGCCCCGACTCCCGAAGGAGCAGATCCTGCTCGTCAATCTCTCGGGGCGCGGTGACAAGGACATGCACACCGTCGCCGAGCAATCGGGGATCACCTTCTGATGTCTCGAATAGCGGGCACGTTCGAGCGCCTGAAGCGAGAGAACCGCAAAGCGCTCATTCCTTTCGTCACCGCCGGCGACCCCGATCCCGGATCCGCGGTACCGCTCATGCACGCGCTGGTGGCCGGCGGCGCCGACGTGATCGAGCTCGGCGTGCCTTTTTCCGATCCGATGGCCGACGGTCCGGTGATCCAGCGCTCGAGCGAGCGCGCGCTCAGGCATGGCGTTTCGCTGAAGGACGTGATCGGCTACATCGCCGCATTCCGCAAGACCGACACGGCGACGCCCGTCGTCCTCTTCGGGTATGCGAATCCGGTCGAAGCGATGGGCGCCGAGCGTTTCGCAGACGCCGCGCAACGCGCCGGAGCCGACGGCGTGCTGATCGTCGACTACCCGCCCGAGGAAGCGGAGAACATGGTGCGCCTGCTCGATGAGCGCGCGCTCGATACGATTTTTCTGCTGTCCCCGACGACGACCGATGCGCGGCTCGAGCAGGTGGCGGCGCTCGGGCGCGGTTATCTCTACTACGTCTCGCTGAAAGGCGTCACCGGCGCCGGAAACATCGATCTCGACGACGTGGCGAGGCAGCTCTCGCGCATACGCAAGCACACCCGCCTCCCGCTCGGTGTGGGCTTCGGTATACGCGACCCCGAGACGGCGCGCCGCATCGCCACGGTTGCAGACGCCGTGGTCATCGGCAGCCGGCTGGTGCAGGAGATCGAAACGTCGCCGCCGGGAGAGGTGAACGCCCGGGTGCATGCGTTCATGCAAGGCGTGCGCGCAGCGATGGACCGCGTGGAGGAACCCGTCAAATGAGCTGGCTCCAGAAGCTGCTTCCACCGAAGATCAAGCGCGATTCGGGCCTCGCGAAGAAAGCCGTTCCTGAAGGCCTCTGGAGCAAGTGCGAGTCGTGCGAGGCGGTGCTGTATCGCTCGGACCTCGAAAAGAACTTCTACGTCTGCCCCAAGTGCAGCCACCACAACCGCATTTCCGCGCGCGAGCGGCTGGACTATCTGCTCGACCTCGAAGGCCGCTACGAGATCGGCGCCGAAGTCCTGCCCGTCGATACGCTGAAGTTCAAGGACAGCCGGCGCTATACCGAGCGGTTGCAGGAAGCGCGCCTCGACACGTCGGAAGAAGACGCGCTCGTGGTGATGCAGGGCAGCATCAAGACGATACAGGTCGTCGCGGCAGCGTTCGAGTTCGGTTTCCTCGGCGGCTCCATGGGCTCGGTGGTGGGCGAGCGCTTCGTGCGCGGAATCCAGGTCTGCCTCGAGCAGCGCCTGCCTTTCATCTGCATCACCGCTACCGGCGGCGCGCGCATGCAGGAAGGCGTGCTCTCGCTCATGCAGATGGCGAAAACGTGCGCGGCGCTGACACAGCTCTCGAGGGAGCGCCTGCTTTACATCTCCATACTCACCGACCCGACGATGGGCGGCGTCTCGGCGAGCTTCGCCATGATCGGCGACGTGGTGATGGCGGAACCCGGCGCGCTCATCGGCTTTGCCGGACCGCGCGTGATCGAGCAGACCGTGCGCGAGACGCTGCCCGAAGGCTTTCAGCGCTCCGAGTTCCTGCTCGAGCACGGCGCGATCGACATGATCGTCGACCGCCGTCAAATGGCGGACAAGCTCGCGCACCTGCTCGGATTGTTCCTGAAGCTGCCTGCGAGCGCCTGACCGGCGCGGCGCGCCTCTCCCGGAGCGCGTCTTCCAGCTTGAACCCTTCCGCCCGCCCCGCGCTGCCCCAGACGCTGGACCAGTGGCTCGAGCACATCGAGCGCGTGCATCCGCGCACGATCGAAATGGGGCTCGCGCGAGTGTCCGCGGTGCGCGACGCCCTGCGGCTCGACCATTCGTGTCCCGTCATCACCGTGGGCGGCACCAACGGCAAAGGCTCTGCGTGCGCGATGCTGGAGGCGATCCTCGATCACGCCGGCTACCGCACGGGCTGCTACGTCTCGCCGCACCTCCTGCGCTACAACGAGCGGGTTCGCCTGGCGCGCAGCGATGCATCCGATGGAGATCTGGTGCGTGCATTTGCGGCAGTGGAAGCCGCGCGCGGGGACGTCGCGCTCACCTATTTCGAGTTCGGCACCCTGGCAGCGAGGGGGCTTTTCGCCGAGAAGCGCGGCGAGGTCGCAGTGCTGGAAGTGGGTCTCGGCGGACGTCTCGACGCGGTCAATGCCTTCGAGCCCGACTGCGCGCTCGTGATGAGCATCGCGCTCGATCACATGGATTATCTGGGCGAGACGCGCGAGACGATAGGGGCGGAGAAAGCGGGTATCTTTCGCCCCGGGCGCCCCGCGATCTGCGCGGACTACGATCC
>CAZULX010000416.1:0-5736 GCA_964621335.1 uncultured Streptomycetaceae bacterium | reverse complement strand
ATGTTCGCGGCCTTGATGAGGGCCGCTGTCCCGCACGCAGCCGGCTGCGCAGCGCTGAAAAGCGCCGCGCAGACGATACGCGTTCTCGTTTTCCTCGGGGCCATGATGCGGACTTGGACGCTCGAACCGGCGGACCCTCCGAGTGTAAGACAAACGGGCCCTAGGTCAGCGTCTCCCAGTACCCCACGATGCGCTTTCTCATTGCGGCATCGGGCATCGCGCCGCGTCCCGCCTGGAGATTGTCGAGCATGTATTCGGGCTTGTCGGTGCCCGGGATGACCGCAGTTACCGCGGGATGCGAGAGGATGAACTTGAGAAAGAACTGTGCCCACGTCTTGGCGCCGAACTCCGCGGCGAAATCGGGCAGGGGTCTCTTGCCGGCCTTGCGGAAGAGCGAGTTGCGCCCGAACGGCAGGTTGACGATCACGGCCGCGCCGACTTCGCGCGCGGTGGGCAGCAGGCTCGCCTCGGCTTCACGATCGCCGAGCGAATAATTCACCTGGAAGAAATCGGGTTTCTCGCGCGCGAGCACTTTGCCGATCGCGTCGTATTGCCGCGTCGAGCTCGTGGTCATGCCGACGTAGCGGCACAGGCCCTGCTGCTTCCATTCGCGCAGGATGCCGAAGTCGTAACTGGGATCGCCCACGTTCCAGGCCTGCATGAGATCGATGTGCTTGACCTTGAGCCGCCGCAGCGAAGCCTGCAGCGACGCCATCGCCGCGGCCTTGTCGTTGCGGTAGCCGAACTTGGTCGCAAGAAACAGCTTGTCGCGCACGCCGAGGTCCGCGACCAGGTCGCCGACCCTGTCTTCGGCGCGGCCGTACGAGTGCGCTGTATCGATCAGCTTGCCGCCGCCCGCGACGAGTGTCTGCAAGACTTTGCGCCGCTCGGCGTATTTCTCGGCATCGTTCTTGAAATCGAAAATGATCGCGGTGCCGATGCCGATGATCGGCAGCGGCTCGCCGCTGTGCGGGATGGGGCGGGTCATCACGGGCTGCTCGGCAGCAGCCTGCGCGAAGCGGGCAAGAGGCCCGAGTGTCGCCGCCGCCGCACCCGCGGCCAGCACGCGACGGCGTTTGATGTTGGTCGGTGTCTGCATGGTCACGTTCCTCTGTTGCTTTGAAAATCGGCGGCTTTGCGCTCCTGCGCTCGGCCGAGCCACAGCGCAAGTATCGCCCAGACCAGGGCCACCGGGACCATCGCCAGCGCGAGTGCGGACGCCGCGAGCCCCAGCAGAGCCGGCAGCCAGCTCGATACCGCGTCGGCGCCCCGGAAGACGACGATGTCGATCACGTTCTTGGCTTTGTATTTCTCTTCCCGGGCGGCGACCGTGAAAAGCACCTCGCGCGCCGGATTGGATACCGCGAAATTCGCCGTGCGCTGTATCGCCTGGAAGCCGATGACGACGAGCAGCGCCGGCGCCACCGCGAGCACCGCGAATCCCGCGCCGAACACAATAGGGAGGAATGCGAGCGCCGCGCCGACGCCGAAGCGGGTCATGAAGCGCCCGGTCGCCAGGAACTGAATGAGGATCGTCAAGAGCCCCGCCGCGAGATCGATGCTCGCGAAGATGCGCGTGCGCTCGGCGGGATCGACCGAAGCAGCCGCGACGATCTCCGCCTGCATGAGATAGAGGATGGTGCCGGCGAGCGAAAGGAGCACGACCCATAGCGCGATGCCGCCGAGATAGGGCGAGCGCAACAGGAGGGCGATCCCGGCGAGCCATCCGCCGCCGATGGGGACGCTCGCTTTGGGCGTCTCGCCCGCGCCTTGTGTGAAGGCGCCAGCGGCACGTTCGAGCCGGCTCGCGCACAGCACCGCGAGCTCTAGGAGGATCGCAGCGACGATGAGCAGGTTCACCGGCCCCAGCGGCTTCACGAGCCACACGGTGAGCATCGGTCCCGCGAGCGCCCCCAGCGAGCCGCCGGCCGCGATCAGGCCGAAGAGGCGCTTGCCCTGGTCGCTCCTGAAAAGGTCCGACATGAAAGACCAGAACACCGATACCACGAACAGGATGAAGACGCTGATCCAGACGAAAAAAACGCGCGCGGTCGCCTGCGGCTCGAAGCCGGACGCGAGCACCAGCCAGAAAATCGCGAGGTTCGCCACGAAGAAGTGATAGACCAGCGGCACGAAGCGCCGCCGCGGCAGGCGTGCGACGACGGCTCCGTAAATCGGCACCGCCACGAGCATGACGACGAAAGTCGCGGTGAAGAGCCACGGCAGGTTGCGCACGCCGCCCGCGATACCCATCTCGTCGCGCAGCGGCCGCAGCACGTAATAGCCCGCGAGGAGGAAGAAGAAATAGCAGAACGACCACACGACCGCGCGGCCTTCGCCGGGCTCGATTTGCGAGAGCTTGGGAAGATTCATCGTGCGTAGCGTAACAAAAGCCGCTCGTCATCCGGCAATCGATATGCCGCATCGGGCATGCGGGCGATCGCGGCGAACTTAGGCGGCGAGCTCGCGCGCAGCAGAGATGTGAAACGCGAGCGCGAGGCGCTGGTCGCCGCGGTCTGAGCGCGGCCGGGCCGCGTGAGCGCGCAGGAAGGCGCTGAGCGCGCGCAAGAATTCGGGATGCCCGGGCGCCGAGCCGTGGGTAGCGCCTTCGATGACAACGAGCTGCATGCGCGGCATCAGCGCTTTCAGCGCGTCGAAATCGGCGCGGTACGCGTCGGCGCTGCCGACGATGCCAAGCACCGGCACCTTCACCGCCGCCATCTGCGCCGCAGTCACGGCCTGCTCGCGGTTCGAGCGCCTCACCGCCGCGAGCGCGTGGCGGTCCCTGCCTGCGATTATCTCCGCTGACAGCGCTGCGATCTGCGCGGCATCGGGCCGGGGCCGATCCGCCGGCCACAACCGCAGGATTTGCGTGGAAAGCCGGCCCTCGTCCATTTCTGCGGATTCGATCGCCACCCGCCGGTCGTCCTCAGTGGACCAGTTTCGCCGGCCCGACGCGCCGCCGAGCGTCGCGCTCAGGAACCGCTCGGGATGCAGCGTCAGGAGCTGCGCGACGATGTGCGCGCCCATCGAATAGCCGACGACGTGCGCTTTCGCGATGCCGAGGTGATCGAGCAGGCGCACCACGTCGCGCGCCATTTCCGGCCCGTAGGCTCGCGGATCGTGCGGCTTGCCGCTTTTGCCGTGGCCGCGCGCATCGAAAGCGATCACGCGATGGTGACGCGCGAGCGCGGGCGCGACGCCGGTCTCGATCCACTGGCCTTCGATGTCGGAGGTGTAGCCGTGGACGAGCACGACCGGCTCTCCGCGCCCCTCCTCGACATAGCGGATGCGCACGCCGGCCGAGTCGAAGAACCTGTCTTCGGCCGCGACCGGGCCTGCCAGGGCGAGCGGCAGGCAGACGATGGACATCACGCGTGGCATCAAGGAAAAAGCTCGGGCAATGATCAGTTAACGGGCGTTGCGGCGGTTTGGTTGAGCGCGTGTATCCAGTCCCAGCGTTTTGCCGCGCGCTCGACGACGCCTTCGAGGTCCTCGGCCAGCATGTGGCGCTCGCCGATCATGCAGCGCGCGCTCTCGCGCACTTTCTCGAGGTAGGCCGCTTTCGACGCGTAACGCTCGGCGATCGAAAGGCGCGGGTCGCCGCTCTTTTCGCGGTCCGCCTTGGTGAGCGGGAAAGGCAGCGTCGAACCGTTCATCGACATGAGATCGCCCGCCGCGCCGGTATCGGGGTGGCGCGTGTTCCAGCCGGTGAAAGTCGCGAGCGGCGCCTGGAGCTCGATCGCGCGTATGCCCGCGGTCTCGTTGCCGTCGCCATCCACCGCCGAGACGTACGTCCTGTAGGCCTCGCCCGTCTTCGGCGGATACATGGGAATGCCGCGCTCGATGTCGGGGCCGAAATCCATGCGCGACGGCCGCGCGATGCGCGCGGGAAAGCGCGCGCCGGGGATTTTCGCGTAAAACGGCGCCAGCGATTCGGCTTCCACCGCGGTGCGATCTCCCAGCCGCGGAAACGCGCTCGGCGGCGGCTCGATACTTTCGCTCACCCAGCGGTCGAGGTTCACGAGCGCGCTGCGCAGTAGCGGCGAGTAATCGACGACGTTGAAGACGTGGTAGCCGCGGTCGCCGGTGCTCGCATTGGCCGCGGGCGGCGGGATCCCGCCCGGGGTGTGCTGGGTGCCGGCGAGCAGCCAGGTGCGCGCGAACGGCGCAGGCTCGGCATCCTGCCTGCCTTCGATATCGGTATGGATGAGCGATGCGTCGCCGCGCCAGTACTCGGGCGTCGAGTTGGTCGCAAAAATCCGCGGCACGCGGCCGCGCTTCGCGAGCCGCTCGTAAAGCGCTGCGTCGTTGAATGGCGGGAGGCTCCCTACCCCTGCGTTGACGTTGAGCGAAGGCTGGCCGAAGCGCAGGTTGAACTCGCCTTTGCGCGCGCCGCCCACATGCGGCATCACCGCGTCGAACACCATGCGGCCCTGCTCGTCCTCGTCGAGGCCGAGGAGCAGCATGTGGCGAAGGAAACGCCCGCTTTGCGAGAGCCCGAAGAGATACGCGCGCTCGAGCGCGCCGGCGCACGGATTCCCGTTTTCGGCTGAGCCCCAGCGCAGGAACGCCGCGGTATCGCGCACGGCGAGAAAGGCGAGGCCCACGATCGGCGGATTCGCGGCGCGGTAGATGAACTCGTAGATCGCGCCCGGCGTGTAGCCCCCTTCGAGCGCGACGTGACCGGGATCGGAAAAGCGCCACTGCGAGCGCGGTATCTCGACCGCCGGGCCGCCTGATCGCTCGCGCATGACGACGCGAGCCTCGCGATCGTGCAGGTCCACGGTCTCGTAAGGGATGTGGTAGCGGTCGGCGAGCGGCAGCGTGTCGACGCGCTCGTTCGGGCGGCGCTGGCAGCGCACCCAGCCGGTCACGCCTTCGGCGCGCGGCACGTCGAGCGCCATCATGCCGTCCTGGCGCGGCACGTCGGGCTGCCAGCCGATCCACGCCACGGTATTGCCATGGCGCATGAGAAAGCCGTTGCCGAAATGCTCGGGCCGGGTGAGGTCGGGAACGCGCGGCGTGCTGTTGAAAATCTCGATCGCGACTTTGCGCCCGCGGTTGGGAACGTCGAGGAGAAGGCGCCCGTTGCCCTTCGCCGCGTCCACGGGCTTGAGCAGATAGAAATCCGCGGAGAACTCGACACGGCCCTCGGCGTTCGTGGCGGCGCGTTCGATATCGGTGATCTGGCGGTGCAGCGGATGATCGGGATCCGCAGCGTAGCGGATCGTGCCGATGATTTTCTCGTAGGCGCCGGCGTCGCCGAACGGCTTGCCGTCGAGCACGGTTTCGCGCTTGTGAATCTCGAGTCCGGTCACCATGGCTATCCTCCCTGTTTACGTGAAGCGCGAAAGGGGCGCGCGCCCGCGCATGTCAGCCGCGCTGCGGATGATATGTCCCGCGCCCCAGCGCGACCAGGCTGCCTTTGTCATCCACGACGTCGATGTCGACCACCGCGACGGTCCTGCCGGTCCTGCGTATGCGCGCTGTCGCGGTCAACGCGTCACCGACCGCAGGTTTCAGATAGTCGATGCGCAGATTGATCGTCGGGACGCCGCCGCCGATCATCATCCCGATCGCGAAATCGCCGGTGACGTCGATGAGCGACGCGATGGGGCCGCCGTGAAACTGCTTGGTTCCGACCCGACGCTCGAGCCCCGCGTGCAGCGGCATGCGGAGGCTGAGCTCGGTCTTGTCGTAATCGATCTCGAGCACCTCGAGCTTGAGCGTGCT
>CAZULX010000415.1:0-4524 GCA_964621335.1 uncultured Streptomycetaceae bacterium | reverse complement strand
GCCAGCGAGCCGATCAGCAGGTTCCAGCCGTCGACGAGCACGAAGAGCATGATCTTGAACGGCAGCGCGATCATCACCGGCGAGACCATCATCATGCCCATCGACATGAGAACGCTCGCGACGAGCATGTCGATGATGAGGAACGGGATGAACACCGCGAAACCGATCTGAAACGCCGTCTTGAGCTCGCTCGTGACGTAAGCCGGAATCAGCACGCGCATCGGCATCTCTTCGAGGGTCGCCGGCTTGGGCAGGTTCGAGAGCTTCATGAAAAGGGAGAGGTCGGCATCGCGGGTCTGCCGCAGCATGAAGGTGCGCAGCGGGGCGGCGCCGCGATCGAGCGCCTGCTCCATGGTGATGCTGTTTTCCGAGAGCGGCTTGTAGGCATCGGTGTAGATCTTGTCCATCACCGGCGACATCACGAAAAACGTGAGGAAGAGCGAAAGCCCGATGATGACCTGGTTGGGGGGCGAGGCGGGCGTGCCGAGCGCCTGGCGCAGCAGCGAGAGCACGATCACGATGCGCGTGAAGCCGGTCATCATGAGGATCAGCGCCGGCAGGAACGTGAGCGAGGTGAGCAGCAGCAGCGTCTGCAGGCTGAGCGAGTAGCTCTGGCCGCCGCCGGGTGCGGGGGTACTCGTGAACGCGGGCAGCGCGGCTTCCGCTGCCAGCGCGGGCGCGGCCAGGACGGCGAGCGCCGCGACTATCGTCAATAAGAGCTTCTTAACCATTCCGCCGCTTCTCCATCGTCTGTTTGAGCCAGCCTGCGAAGCCGTCCGGAGTGCCCGGTGGCGGAATTCGTTGCGAGGCGACCACGCCTCGCGGCATCGTGTGCAGCGCGCTCACGCGGCCCGGCGCGACGCCGAGCACCATCCAGGTGTCGCCGATCTCGACCACGACCACGCGCTCGCGCTGGCCGACGGCAGCGCCGGCGACGACGTTCACCAGGCCCGAGGCGGAAGGGCCGACCTGCAGGCGCTTCATGAACCAGCCCGCCGCGACGATCAGCCCGAGTACGATCGCGAGCCCGAAGGCGAACTGCAGCATGCTGCCTGCAGTCATCGCTTGAGTTTCCGGATGCGCTCGGAAGGCGTGATGATGTCGGTCAGCCGGATGCCGAACTTGTCGTTGACGACGACCACTTCGCCCTGGGCGATCAGGCAGCCGTTCACGAAGACGTCCATCGGCTCGCCGGCAAGGCCGTCGAGCTCCACGACCGAGCCCTGCGCGAGCTGGAGCAGGTTCTTGATCGCGATCTTGGTGCGCCCGAGCTCGACCGTGAGCTGGACCGGGATGTCGAGGATCATATCAATGTCGTTCGCCGCTCCGCTCTTGCCCTGTGCCGGCGCGAACTGCTCGAATGCGGCGGACGGGGCGCGGGCGACGACGGGGGCCGCGGCCTCGGCCGTGACCTGCTCGTGCAGCGCGGCGGCCCAGTCGTCCGCTGCCGGGGTTTCGACGGTTTCGTTCATTTCATTCTCCATGTGTAGATCAGTTGTCCGCGCTGGGGGAGGTCAGCCGCTCGACCTGCAGCGCGTACTGGCCGTTGAAAACGCCGCACTTGCACTCGATGACGGGAACGCCGTCGACTTCGGCCATCAGCGGCCGCGCGACCTCGAGCGAGATCACGTCGCCGGGCTGCATGTTGAGGACCTGCTGCACCGTCAGCTCCGCGCGCCCGAAATTGACGACGAGCTCGACGTCGGCCGACTGCACCTGGCGCGAGAGGAGCCGCACCCAGCGCTTGTCGATGTCCATCTGCTCGCCCTGCAGCGGGCTGCACAGGACATCGCGGATCGGCTCGAGCATCGCGTACGGCATGCAGATGTGGAACTCGCCGGCGGCGGTGCCGAGCTCGATGTTGAAAGTGGTGACGACCACGACTTCGTTCGGCGTCGCGATGTTCGCGAACTGCGTGTTCATCTCCGAGCGGATGTACTCGAACTTGAGCGGGTGTATCGCCGACCACGCTTTTTCGAGGTCCTCGAAGACGACGCTGATCAGGCGCTGGATGATGCGCTGCTCGGTCTGCGTGAAGTCGCGGCCTTCCACGCGCGTGTGGAACTGGCCGTTGCCGCCGAACAGGCTGTCGATCACGAGGTAGACGAGCTCGGGGTTGAAGATGAGGAGCGCGGTCCCGCGCAGCGGCTTCACCTGCACCAGATTCAGGTTCGTGGGCACCACGAGGTTGCGCACGAAGTCGGCGTATTTCACGACGCGCACCGGGCCGACGGAGATCTCGGCGGTGCGCCGCACGAAATTGAAAAGCCCCAGGCGCAGCATGCGCGCGAAGCGCTCGTTGATGATCTCCAGGGTCGGCATGCGCCCCCGGACGATCCGTTCCTGCGTCGCGAGGTTGTACGGCCGTACGCCCTCGAAATGCTCTTCCTCGTGTGTCTCTTCGGACTCGCCGCTGACGCCGTTCAACAGCGCATCGACTTCGTCCTGAGAAAGAAAGTCTTTTGCCATGGTCTTACTGGATCATGAATGCGGTGAAAAGGACCTCGAGCGCGGGGCCCTTGTCGGCAGGCTTCGCGGTGTCCGGCTTCGCTTCGCCGCCGTCGGTGTCGTCCGCCGCGGGTTTTTCCTCGGCCTCGTCTGCCTTGGCGTCCGGCGCGGCCTTGGCTGCGACCAGCGGCGCGACGATGCCTTGCACGGCGGCCGCGAGATCGATCGCGAGCTTCTCTTTTCCTGCGACCGGCAGCAGGTCGGCGCCGCGCTTGCCCGAGAGCACCAGGAGGATGCGGTTGCGCACTTCGGGCATGCGCTCCTTCACGAGGTCGAGCGTTCCCTGCTCGGAGGTCTTGAGGGTGAGGCCGACCTGGATGAACTGCGGCTGGCCCTCGGTTGCCGCCAGGTTCGCCGTAAACATCTCGAGCGGCATGAAAAGCGCGGGCTTGGGCTTGGCGACTGCGGCGTCGGGGCCGGCCGGCTTCAGGAAGAACCACGCAGCGCCGCCCCCGCCTCCGGCGAGCACGACCACGAGCGAGACGATCAGTAGAAGTTTGCTGCGCTTTTTGGGCGGTGCTGCAGCCTCGGCTGCGGTGGTCTGGGCTTGTTTCTGGGCCATGTGCGCTCCCCGTTGGATGGAATGAATTATCGGGATCGGGGCCGTCCGGCGAACCCCGAATAAAGCCCGGGAAACCGCCGCATTCTTCGGCTTGGGCGGGCCGTTAGCGATCGTCGATCGCCAAAGGAAGGGAGGTTACGGAGGGGAACCATGGGTTCCCTTCTGTACGTTCGCCGAGCCGCGGCTGCGGGCGTAGCCCGCAAGGGTTCTCGCCGCGGCAGTTACGGAGGGGAACCTTCGGTTCCCCTCTGTTCGTCCATCGCGAAAACTATCGCCTGACGATAGCTCAGGCGAAGATATCGACGAGCCCGCGGGCCACGACCCGGGGCGGCGGGGACGCTTCGGTGGGCGTATCCGCGATGCCGTTCCGCCCGCCGGCCGAGCCGGCGCGCGCCTCGCCGCGCAGCTGCTCGCGAGCGGCCTGCGAATCGGAGCCGACGGTCGCCTGGCCGAGCGTAAGGCCTTTCTCGCCGAGGGCCGTCTTGAGCTCCGCCAGCGACGCTTCGATCGCCTCGCGCACGGCGGCGTGAGGCGAGGTGAACGCGATATGCGTCGCCTCTTCCCCGAGATTCAGCGTGATCTCGATCGGACCCAGGTGTGGCGGGTTGACGTGCAGCTCGGCGTTCTGCTGCTGGCGGTCGACGAGCCACACGATTTTCTGCTGGAAAGCGGCGCCCCAGCCGGTGTTGCCGAGCGGGGTGTCGATGCGCGCGGTGGCGGGGGCTTGCGCGGCAGCCGTCTCGGCCAGTGCGGGCGGCGCCCAGCGCGGTGCGAACGTGCCTGACGCGAGCCCATCGAGCGCCGGCGAATGCAGTGCGGAGGCGGGGGTTTCGACCGCTCTCGCGCCTTGGCCGCCGAACGCGGTGACGAGCGATTCGGGCGCGGCATCGGCGGTAGCGAGCTCCGGCGCCGCGGCATCGGCCGCGTGCGCAACGCGCGCTTCGAGCGCGTCCGCCCTGAGCCTCGCGTCGACCGCCACGCGGTTGCTTTGCGCGAGGCCGAGACCGGGCGCGGGTGTGGGTGCGGCGGGTTGCGCCGGCACGACGAGCAGCGGAACTACGGGTATCGCCGCAGGGTCGCCGATGAGCGCTTCAACCGGCGCGGATTCGGGATCGGCGGCGATCTGCGCGCTCCCGGTGCCTGCTTCGAGATCGGTATCCGGCTCCTCCACGAGGCCGGCGCTCTCCAGCAGCGCCGCCCACTCGGGCGTCACCGCCTGGCCGGCGGGGAGTGGCGCTGCGGCGGCGGCTTTCTGCGTGTCCGCTTTCGGCTGCGGCGGTTTGCCAGGTTTGCCAGTCTTCGCGGACTCGGGCTTTGCGAGCTCCTGCCTGAGCGCCTGCTCGAAAGGTTTCGCGCCCGTTGCGCTTTTTTCAGCGGGCGGACGCGGCGTCGCGGCTTCGAGGGCCGTGGCGGCCGGCGCCGGTGCGTTGGAGACTGGATCCATGATTTCCTAA
>CAZULX010000414.1:0-3957 GCA_964621335.1 uncultured Streptomycetaceae bacterium | reverse complement strand
AACCGATGCGAGCACTTTCATGATTCTTCCTTTGTCACTTCGCGCGGAAAACGATGCGACCGCGCGTCAAATCGTAGGGAGTGAGCTCCACCGTAACCTTGTCGCCCGGCAGTATGCGGATGTAGTGCATGCGCATCTTGCCGGAGATATGTCCCAGTACGACGTGCCCGTTCTAGAGTCTGACCCTGAATGTTGCATTGGGCAGGGTTTCAACGATCTCCCCCTGCATCTGAATGGTTTCTTCTTTGGACATTAACGTGTCGGGAAGACGCCACCTTTGAAGTTCGCCTTCTTGAGCAGACCCTCATACTGGTGCGACATCACGTACGCCTGCACCTGGGCCATGAAGTCCATGGTGACGACGACGATGATCAAGAGGCTGGTGCCGCCGAAGTAGAAGGGCACGTTCTTCCAGACGATCAGGAGCTCGGGCAGCAGGCACACCAGCGTCACGTAAACCGCGCCGGTCAGCGTGAGCCGCATCATGATCCTCTCGATGTAGCGCGCCGTCTGGTCTCCCGGACGTATTCCGGGAACGAACGCGCCGCTTTTCTTCAGGTTGTCGGCGGTGTCCTTCGGATTGAATACGAGCGCCGTGTAGAAGAAACAGAAGAAAATGATGGCCGAGGCATAGAGGATCACGTAAATCGGCTGCCCCGGGCTCAACGTCGCGGCGACGTCACGCAGCCACGAGAATCCCTCCGACGAACCGAACCACCCCACCAGGGTCGCAGGGAAGAGGATGATCGACGAGGCGAAGATCGGCGGTATGACTCCGGCCATGTTGAGCTTGAGCGGCAGGTGCGAAGTCTGTCCGCCATACACCTTGCGCCCCACCTGCCGCTTCGCGTAATTCACCAGTATCTTGCGTTGCCCGCGCTCGACGAAAACGACGAATGCGGTCACCAGCGCGACCAGCGCGAAGATGAAGAGCACGAAGGGGATCGAAAACGCCCCCGTGCGCGCGAGCTCGAGAGTGCCCGCGACCGCCTGCGGGAACCCGGCCGCGATGCCGGCGAAGATGATGAGCGAGATGCCGTTGCCGATGCCGCGCTCGGTGATCTGCTCGCCCAGCCACATCAGGAACATCGTGCCCGTAGTGAGCGTGATCATCGCCGTCAGGCGAAATTCGATGCCCGGCTCGACAACCAGGCCGCGCTGCGATTCCAGCGCGATCGAGATGCCGATCGACTGAAAGAGCGCCAGCCCGAAAGTGCCGTAGCGCGTGTACTGGGTGATCTTGCGGCGCCCCGATTCGCCTTCCTTCTTGAGCGCTTCCAGCGTCGGCGACACGACCGTCATCAGCTGCATGATGATCGAGGCCGAGATATACGGCATGATCCCGAGCGCGAACAGCGAGAAGCGTGACAGCGCGCCGCCCGAGAACATGTTGAACATGTCGAGGATGCCGCCGCGCTGCTGGCGGAAAAGCTCCGCGAGCTGAAGCTGGTCTATCCCCGGCACCGGTATGAACGAGCCGATGCGAAAGACGATCAGCGCCCCCAGCAGAAAGAGCAGCCGGCGCTTGAGATCGCCGAGCTTGCCCGAAGCGAGCAGGGATCCGTTGGCCAAGCTTTACTCCGCCCGTGCCGCGTTGTCGGCGGCAGGTTTCGTTTGCGCGGAGGCCGCGACCTTCTCTTTCCTCTTCGCGCTGTCCGGCTTCGCCTGCGGAAGCTCGACGCTTCCACCCGCGGCTTCTATCGCCGCGCGCGCGCCCTTGCTGATCCCGATGCCTTTCAGCGTGACTTTGCGCTGGATCTCGCCCGCGAGTATGACTTTCGCCTTGAGCGCGAGGTGCGGCACGACGCCTGCGGCTTTCAGCACCGCGAGATCGATCACCTCGGCTTCGACCTTCTGCAGATCGCCCAGGCGCACTTCTGCCGTATCGCGCTTGATGAGCGAGACGAACCCGCGCTTGGGGAGCCGCCGCTGCAACGGCATCTGGCCGCCTTCGAAACCGACTTTATGAAAGCCGCCCGCGCGCGCTTTCTGGCCCTTGTGGCCGCGTCCCGCGGTCTTGCCCAGGCCGCAGCCGATGCCGCGCCCGACGCGTTTCTTGGAATGCTTCGCGCCCGCGGCGGGCTTTACTTTGTTGAGTTGCATCTTAAGCCTCGTACCTGAGCAGATAGGACACGCGATTGATCATGCCGCGGTTCGCGGGCGTGTCGAGCACTTCCACCGTGTGGTTGATGCGGCGCAGGCCCAGGCCGCGCACGCACGCCCGGTGAGCCGGCTTGCAGCCTATCGTGCTCTTCACCAGCGTTACCCTGATCGTCTTGCCTTGTTGCGCCATCGCTTACCCCGTGATCTCTTCAACCGATTTGCCGCGTTTGGCGGCGATACCCGCCGGCGTATTCATCTCGGTAAGCCCATTGATGGTCGCACGCACGACGTTGTAGGGATTCGTCGAACCCAGGCATTTCGACAGGATGTTGGTGACACCCATGACCTCGAGCACCGCGCGCACCGGGCCGCCTGCGATGATCCCGGTGCCTTCCGACGCGGGCTGCATGTAGACCCGCGCGGCGCCGTGCCGGCCGACGACCTTGTGGTGCAGCGTGCCGTTCTTCAGCGAGACTTTCACCATCTTGCGGCGCGCTTCTTCCATGGCTTTCTGCACGGCCACCGGAACCTCGCGCGCCTTGCCTTTGCCCATGCCGATGCCGCCGTCGCCGTCGCCGACGACCGCGAGCGCCGCGAAGCCGAGCACGCGGCCGCCTTTCACCACTTTGGTCACGCGATTGACCGCGACCATTTTCTCGCGCAGGCCGTCGGAACGATCGTCGCCGCCGGTCTGCATCTTGCCTGCCTGAATTTTCGCCATATGCCGCCGAATACCGCTTCGTTTAGATTAGACGTGGGCGGCTGGCCGCCCGCGTCGGATGGATGCCACGACGTTAGAACTTCAACCCGGCTTCGCGTGCCGCTTCCGCGAGCGCCTTGACGCGTCCGTGGAACTTGTAGCCCGAGCGGTCGAAAGCGACCTGCTCGATGCCGAGCTCCCTCGCCTTCTCGGCGATACGGCGGCCGATCTCGGCGGCGGCCTTGACGTTGCCGCCGTATTTCACGTTCGAGCGCACGTCTTTCTCCGCCGTCGACGCGCTCGCGAGCACTTTCGAGCCCGATGCGTCGATCACCTGCGCGTAAATGTGCGCGTTCGAGCGGTGCACCGTGAGGCGCACGGCCCGCAGCTTCGCAATCTTCGCCCGCGTCGCCCGCGACCGCCTCACCCGCGCTTCAGTCTTGTAGCTCATCTCGTCGCCGCCTACTTCTTCTTGGTTTCCTTGAGCACGATCTTCTCGCCGGTATAACGCACGCCCTTGCCCTTGTAGGGCTCCGGCGAGCGGTAGCGCCGCACTTCCGCGGCGACCTGCCCGACGACCTGTTTGTCCGTACCCGTGATCACGATCTCGGTCTGCGTCGGCGTTTCCGCCTTCACGCCCTTCGGCAGCTCGTGCACCACGGGGTGCGAAAAACCGAGCGTCAGATTGATCTTGTCGCCCTGCGCCTGCGCCCGATAGCCGACGCCGACCAGCGTCAACTTCTTCTCGAAGCCCTTGGTGACGCCCGTCACCATGTTCGCCACCAGCGCGCGCGTAGTGCCCGAAAGGGCGTTCGCCTGCCGCGAGTTGTCGTTCACCTTGAACTCGAGACGGTCCTCGATACGCTCGATCTTCACGCGCTGCGACACCTTCTGCGTCAGCGTGCCGAGAGGGCCCTTGACCGACACCTCGTCGTGATTAAAGGTCACTTCGACCTTGTCCGGCACGACGACCGGGTAATTGGCTATCCTGGACATTATTCGTCCTTCGTTACGCGACGAAGCACAGGACTTCGCCGCCGACACCCATGCCGCGCGCCTTGCGGTCGGTCATGACGCCTTTGGAGGTCGATACGATCGCGATGCCGAGGCCATTCATCACCCGCGGAATCTCGCGGCTCGGCTTGTAGATGCGC
>CAZULX010000413.1:0-5220 GCA_964621335.1 uncultured Streptomycetaceae bacterium | reverse complement strand
AATGACATTTGCCGCCACCAGTGCGGTGGGTGTTGCAGGCAGTGCTACAGATACGCCGTAACACCTTGACTTAACGGCAGTAATCATCTGCTGCCCATGCACACGAAGAGAATTCTGATCGGCCGAGCCGGTGCGGATTTCATCGGGTTCGTCGTCATTCCAGGCCCGACCGCGACGCGGCCGCGAACTGGAATCCATTCGTCTCGATCATCACGCAGCCTTGATGAACAGCCGGTCCTTCAGGACTTTCAATTCGTCGCGCAATTGTGCCGCGCGCTCGAACTCGAGGTTTTTCGCCGCATCGAGCATCTCTTTCTCGAGGCGCTTCAGCTCGCGCGTGAGGTCCTTCTCGCCCATGTGCTCGTAGCGCGCCTCGTTCTTCGCGGCGCGCTGCCCCTGGCGCGCGCTCTCGTGGTCGTAGACGCCGTCGATGATGTCCTTGATCCGTTTCTGCACCCCAATCGGCGTGATGCCGTGGAGCTCGTTGTAAGCGACCTGCTTCACGCGCCTGCGATCGGTCTCTCCGATCGCCCGCTTCATCGATTCCGTGACCGCGTCGGCATACAGGATCGCGGTTCCGTTCAGATGCCGCGCCGCGCGTCCTATCGTCTGTATGAGCGAGCGCTCGGAACGCAGGAAACCTTCCTTGTCGGCGTCCAGTATCGCGACCAGCGACACTTCGGGTAAGTCGAGTCCTTCGCGCAGCAGGTTGATGCCGACGAGCACGTCGAACTCGCCCAGGCGCAAGTCGCGAATGATCTCGACGCGCTCGACCGTTTCGATGTCCGAGTGCAGGTAACGCACCTTGATGCCGTGCTCGGCGAGATAGTCGGTGAGGTCCTCGGCCATGCGCTTGGTGAGCGTGGTGACGAGCACGCGCTCGTGCTTCGCGATGCGCTCGTTGATTTCCGAGAGCAGATCGTCGACCTGCGTGGACGCCGGCCGCACTTCGAGCCGCGGATCGACCAGGCCGGTGGGCCGCACGACCTGCTCCACGACCTGCCCCTGGTGCTGCCGCTCGTAGTCGGACGGCGTCGCCGAGACGAAAATCGTGCGGCGCCGTGTCATGCCTTCCCATTCGTCGAAGCGCAGCGGCCGGTTATCGAGCGCCGAGGGCAGGCGAAAGCCGTAATCGACGAGGTTCTCCTTGCGCGCGCGATCGCCGCGATACATGCCGCCCACCTGCGGTATCGTGACGTGGCTCTCGTCGACGATCATGAGCGCGTCCCCCGGCAGATAGTCGAGCAGCGTCGGCGGCGGTTCTCCCGGCTGCCGGCCTGACAGATGCCGCGAATAGTTCTCGATGCCTTTGCAGAATCCCATCTCGTTCAACATCTCGAGATCGAAGCGCGTGCGCTGCTCGATGCGCTGGCATTCGACGAGTTTCCCGTGCGTCTGAAACCACTCGATGCGCTCGACGAGTTCGGCCTTGATGGCATCGATCGCGCGCAGCGTCGTGGAGCGCGGCGTCACGTAGTGGCTCGACGGGTACACGGTATACCTGCCGACCCTTTGCAGGACCTGCCCGGTGAGAGGATCGAATACGTGAATGCTCTCGACCTCGTCGTCGAAGAGCGTCACGCGCACCGCCGTCTCCGAGCTTTCCGCAGGAAAGACGTCGATCACGTCGCCGCGGACGCGAAAAACGCCGCGGCGGAACTCGAAATCGTTGCGCTGATACTGCATTTCGCACAGGCGCTGTATCGCATCGCGCTGGGAAAGCTTTTCGCGCTCGCGCAGATGCAGAATCATGCCGTGGTATTCGCCGGGATCGCCGATACCGTAGATGCACGAGACCGTGGCAACGATGATCGTGTCGCGGCGCTCGAGCAGCGATTTGGTCGCCGAGAGCCGCATCTGCTCGATGTGCTCGTTGATGCTCGAGTCTTTCTCGATGTAGAGGTCTTTCGAAGGGACGTAGGCCTCGGGCTGGTAGTAGTCGTAATAGGAGACGAAATACTCGACCGCGTTCTCCGGAAAGAACTCGCGGAACTCCGAATAGAGCTGCGCCGCCAGCGTCTTGTTGGGCGCCATCACCAGCGCGGGGCAGCCGAGCCGGGCGATCACGTGCGCCATGGTGTAGGTCTTGCCCGATCCGGTGACGCCGAGGAGCGTCTGATAGGCGAGCCCGTCGCGCACGCCTTCGGTGAGCTTTTCGATCGCCTCCGGCTGGTCGCCGGCCGGCGCGAAAGTCTGGTGCAGCCGAAAAGGACTGTCCGGAAACGTGAGGACCTGTGCGGGCGTTGACTGCGGCGGTTGAATCGCGGGTGCTTTGGCTGCCATTGAGAGCTGTGCGCTCGGGTTAAACGCGGGATTTTCCCATATTGGGGTGCGCAGCCGCTACTTCCAGATGGGCCGCGAGGAGCGCGAATGATAAAATCGGCGCCTGTTCATCCCGCCTACACCTTTACAGAACCCCGACATGAGCGCATCCCTATTCGCCGACCTCGAGCTCGCGCCGCACGACCCGATATTGGGCGTCACCGAAGCTTTTCACGCCGACCAGAATCCGAATAAAGTGAACCTCGGTGTGGGCGTCTACACCGATGACGCCGGGAAAGTGCCGGTGCTCGAGTGCGTGCGCATCGCCGAGCAAAAGCTTTGCGAAACGCCGCTCGCCCGCAATTACCTGCCGATCGACGGGCTGAAGACTTACGACCGCGCGGTGCAGGAAGTCGTCTTCGGCGTCGAAAGCCCCGCGCTCAAGGAAGGCCGCATCGTCACCGTGCAGACCCTGGGCGGCACGGGCGGGCTCAAGATCGGCGCCGACCTCATCCGGCGCGTCAACCCGAAAGCCGACATCTGGATCAGCGATCCGAGCTGGGAGAACCATCGCGCGCTGTTCGAGTACGCCGGGTATCGCGTCCACACCTACCCTTACTACGACGCCGCCACCCACGGGGTGAAGTTCGAGGCGATGATCGAGAGCCTCGAAAGCCTTCCCGCGGGCGCTGTCGTGCTGCTGCACGCGTGCTGCCACAACCCGACCGGAGTCGATCTCAAAGCTGATCAGTGGGAGCGCGTCATACAAACCGTGAACAAGGGCGGCCTCGTTCCGTTCCTGGACCTGGCGTACCAGGGATTCGCCGAGGGCCTCGATGCCGACGCCGCAGCGGTGCGCCGCTTCAGCGACGCGTGCCCCGTGGTCTTCGTCTCGAGCTCGTTCTCGAAGTCGCTGTCGCTCTACGGCGAGCGCGTCGGGGCCTTCAGCGTCGTCACGCAGGACGCGACCGAAGTCACCAAGGTCCTGAGCCAGGTGAAGCGCGTCATCCGCACCAACTACTCGAGCCCCCCCACGCATGGCGGCCAGACCGTTGCGACGGTCCTCACCACCCCCGAGCTGCGCTCGCTCTGGGAGCGCGAGTTGGGCGAGATGCGCGATCGCATCAAGGTGATGCGCCGCCAGCTCGTCGATAAAATCCGGGGCGTGCGCGCCGATTTCGACTTCAGCTTCGTCGCCGAGCAGCGCGGGATGTTCTCCTATTCGGGATTGAACCGCGAGCAGGTCCGCCGGTTACGCGAGGAGTATTCGGTTTACGCCATCGACAGCGGCCGCATCTGCGTTGCCGCGCTCAATACGCGCAACGTCGAGTACGTCGCCAAAGCCGTGGGCAGCGTACTGGTGGAGACTGTATAGAGAAGCGACGTGGACCTTTCACGGTTTCTTGCGGAGTAATTTTTCGGCGATCTCCCCGAGCTTCGCCCCCGCTGCGGTACCCAGTCCCGGTCCGAGCACCGCCGTACCGGCAGCGGCCCCTATCAGCGCTGTGGTGTTCGGATACAGCATCGGCGAATCGAGCGTGCCTGCCACCGTCAGCGGAATCCCTGCCCCGGTGCCTTTGAGCGTCGTATTGAGCTCGCCGCTCAAAGCCTTGTTCACCCCGATCGTGACGTTGCCGCGCGCTTCGATACTGCCTGAAGCGATCTTGAGCTGCGTAAAGCGGTAGGCGCGATGCTCGACGACGAGCCTCCCCGCCAGCTCGTCGAATCGTGTCTGCCCGCCTCCTCCGCCCTGTTTCAGGAGCGACGCCGCGGCGCCCGCGAGGTCGAAGCCCTGCAGCACGCCGTTGTGCACCGTGAAAGGCGTCTCCACCCGCAGCGCCTCGTCCAGGTCGGCGGCTTTCGGCGCGCTCGCGCTAAAGACCGGTTTCGCATCGAGCCGCCCGCTCACGCGGGTTTTCGGGGAGACGAGCGCCGCAGCCTGCTTCAGCTCGACCTGCTTCAGCTCGAGCTCCCCTTTGAGCGTAACCGCCTTGCCCCAGCCTATGCTCGCTTTGCCATCGACGGTGCCGCCGTAAAGTCGCCCGGTGAGTGCGTTCAGCTCCACGCCGGTGTGAGTGGCAATGCCTTTGACGTCGAGTTCGTCGAAGCGGATCGCGGGCCCGATCGGCGGTGTCCATGCTTTCGCCGATATGCCGACGGTGTAGCCCTCGCCATCAGGCTTCACGCGCGCCTGGAATGCACCGTCCCGAGTCTCGAGTTCGACCCCGGCTGGCCCGTCCATCCCGCTCCCGACGACCTCGGCGTCGAAGGGTCCGAACTTCCCTTGCTCCAGCCTGACGAGCGCGTTCTTCAGCCTGATCTTTTCTATCCGCAGGCGGCTCGAGCCGGGCTCGCGTCGCGTGAGGGACATGAGCTCGGCCAGCGCCTCGCTCGTAAGCGTGAGATCTTCGAAGTCGACGCTGCGCAACGTTTTCGAAGAGCCGAGGAACGACCACAGGTCGGGCTTGAGCGTGACCTTGCCGACCTTAATCTCTTCCGCGCTGCCGATGGCGACGCCGTCTGCGACGATGTGCGGGAGCGGCAGCAACGAAGCTTCAAGATCGTCAATCGAGACCGGTTGGCCGAGTCGCGATGCAAGCTCCTTCTCCACCGCCGGGATGTAATCGTCGACCCGCACGAAAAACGGCACGAGCACGAGGACCGCGACTAGCGCGAGCAGCACGCCGCCAATGAGCTTTAACCACTTCATAAGGTTGGGAAAACAGGCAGCGCACGTTGACCGGGACAGGACCAGCCATTAATATATGCGCCTTTCCAAGGCGGCAGCTAGTCCTTCCGGCCGCTTCGTCAGGACGATTCCCCGATAGCTCAGTTGGTAGAGCGACGGACTGTTAATCCGCAGGTCCCTGGTTCGAGCCCAGGTCGGGGAGCCAAATAAAATCAATAGCTTACGCGACCTTACTGCTCATCAGTTAATCAGTCGAAAAACTCGTGTCT
>CAZULX010000412.1:0-8014 GCA_964621335.1 uncultured Streptomycetaceae bacterium | reverse complement strand
CACCTGCCAACCCGGGGAGACGGCCACGTGCATGGGCGGCGTGGCGACCGCCGACCTGTGTCACACGCAGCCCTCGTGCAAGTGCGGTAAATAAGAGCATGCGCAATCGGGGGGGCGTGGTGTAATCTTTCGAGACGCGCGCGAGCAATCGGCCCCCTGTGTCGCAGGCCGGGATGTTGCTTCGGCGCCGCAGCCCGCATCGAAGGCGCCAGCGCCGCCCCAACCATGAAACGGATCTCCCTCTACAGCAACTCACGGCACGGCTCCCGGCCACCGCCCGCCGTCGCGGCGCGTGCTCCGACTGCTGCACCATCCGCGGGCGCGCCTGCCCCATCGCCGGCTGAACCGGGCCGCCTCCGGCGATTCCTGCAGCGCCGGCAGAAGCCTTTGCTCGTCGCGGCCGGAGGGCTCGTCGCGCTCGCCCTGTTCGCGGTCCACGGCGCCATGCAGCCGCAGGTGCGCCAGCTCACGCAGCGCGACATCGACGCGGCCGTGCTGCGCACCCTCGAGACCAAGCCGCTGCCCTCACGCGCGGCCGAAGCGTACGAGCTCATCAAGCAATCGGTCGTGCGGGTACGCGGCCTGGGCGCCGAAAGCGAAGCCGACAAAGACGAGGAGCGCAGTGTCGGATCCGGCGTGGTGATACTGGATGACGGAACGATACTCACCAACCTCCACGTCGTCGCCGGCGCCAAGCGCATCGGTGTCGTCTTCGCCGACGGTCACGAGGCCGACGCGAGCATCGTGGGCGTGCGCCCCGAGCACGACCTCGCGGTGATCCGGGCGCAAAGCGTTCCGGACGACCTCGTCGCGGCGACGCTGCGCTCGACCGCGGACCTGAGGCTGGGAGACGAAGTGGTCGCTGTCGGTTTCCCGTTCGGCATCGGTCCGTCGGTGTCTTCGGGCGTGATCTCCGGCTTGCGGCGCGAATATCAGTCGCCGGAAGGCAAGCGCCTGCTCACGAATCTCATCCAGTTCGACGCCGCGGCGAACCCGGGAAGCTCGGGAGGGCCGCTCCTCACCACCGACGGGGAAGTGGTCGGAATCGTCACCGGGATACTCAACCCGAGCAAGGAACCGGTCTTCATCGGCATCGGTTTCGCGGTTCCGATCGAGAACGCGGCGGCTGCGGTGGGACTCTCCCCGTTTTAGATCGGACGTGAGCGGCGAGGAGCCGCATGAGCCGTTGCGCCCGGAGCGCGGCGCACCTTTAAGGAGTGCTATGGACCACAACGAATTGAGCCGCGGCGAAATCGCGGCCCTCATGCAGCGCATCCTCTACGAAGTCAAGAAAGTGGTCGTCGGCCAGGACCATTTCCTCGAGCGCGTGCTGGTCGCGATCCTGGCGCAGGGCCACCTCCTCGTCGAAGGGGTTCCCGGCCTCGCAAAGACGCTCACCGTGAAGACTCTCGCGCGCACCGTGCGCGGCACGTTCCGCCGCATTCAGTTCACGCCCGATCTCGTCCCCGCCGACCTCGTCGGCACGCGCGTCTACAACCAGAAGACGAGCGAGTTCACGACGGCTCTGGGGCCGGTGTTCACGAATCTGCTCCTCGCCGACGAGATCAACCGCGCCCCGGCGAAAGTCCAGAGCGCGCTGCTCGAAGTCATGCAGGAGCGCCAGGTCACGATCGCCGGCGAGACGCACAAGGTCCCGGAGCCTTTTCTCGTCATGGCGACGCAGAACCCGATCGAGACCGAAGGCACCTACCCGCTGCCCGAAGCGCAGGTCGACCGCTTCATGATGAAAGTGCTCGTGGGCTATCCGACCGAGGAAGAGGAGTTCGTGATCGTCGAGCGCGTGACCGGCGTGGGGAAGGCCGTATCCGCGGTGGCGACGACCGAGCAGCTCTCGGCGCTCCAGAAGGAGTGCCGCACCGGCTACGTCGATCCTTCGCTCATTCAATACGCCGTGCGCCTGGTCGCCGCCACGCGCGAGCCCGAGCGCTACGGCGTGAAGGACCTCCAGCGCTATCTCACTTTCGGAGCGAGCCCGCGCGCGTCGATCAATCTCATCGAAGGCGCACGCGCGCTCGCCTGGCTGCGCGGCCGCGACTACGTGCTCCCCGAGGATGTGACCGACATGGCGCCCGACGTGCTGCGCCACCGGCTGATCCTCACTTACGAAGCGCTCGCTGAAGCGATCTCGCCCGACGAGCTCGTGAGGCGCGTCATGGAGCACATCCCCGCTCCGGAAAAACCTCTCGAAACCCATGTCAGAGTCGCCGCAAAATCCTGAACAGGTCCTGCGCAGGCTCGAGTGGACGGTGATCCGCCGTCTCGACGGCATGCTGCACGGCGACTACAGGACGCTTTTCCGCGGATTCGGTCTCGATCTCGCCGATCTGCGCGAATACCAGTATCACGACGACGTGCGGCACATCGACTGGAACGTGACCGCGCGGCTGCAGACGCCGTACGTGCGGGAGTACAACGAAGACCGCGAAGTGACCGCGTGGTTTCTGCTCGATCTTTCGCCATCGGTCGACTTCGGCTCGCACGAGGTGCGCAAGCGCTCTCTCGCGATCGAGTTCGTGACGGTGCTCGCGGCGCTCCTCGCCCGGCACGGCAACCGTGTCGGCGCGCTCTTCTACGGCGACGCGCTCGACACGGTGATCCCTGCGCGCAGCGGCCGCAAGCAGGTGCTGCACATGCTGCACCGCATGCTCTCGAGGCCCGAGCGCAAGCAATCCGGCGCGACCAACCTGCAGGATTTTCTGCAGGCCGCTTTTCAGATCATGCGCAGACGCTCTATCGTTTTCGTCGTGTCCGACTTCATCAGCACGCCCGGCTGGGGCAAGCCGCTCGCGTACCTCGCCCGGCGTCATGAGATCGTCGCCGTGCGGCTGTACGACCCGCTCGAAATGGAGCTCCCCGACATGGGGCTGCTGGTCGTGCAGGACGCGGAGACCGGCGAGCAGCTTTTCGTGGACACGCACGATCGCGCGTTCCGGCGTCGCTTCGCCGCGGCGGCCGCGCAGCGAGAGCAGACGCTGCGGTCGGCTTTTCGCGAAGCCGGGGTCGACGCGCTCGAGCTCGCGACCGATGACGAGCTCGTGGACTCGATCATGCGCTTCGCCGACCTGCGCAAGCGCCGGAGCCAGCTCGCCACCGGCGGCGGGGTGCCGCCGCATCTCGGAGCGAGCGCATGACGTTCATGTGGCCCGAGATGCTGTGGCTGCTGCTCGCCCTGCCCGTGCTCGTCGCCGCGTACGTGTATCTCATGCGGCGCAAGAAAAAGTTCGCGCTGCGCTACGCGAATCTCGCCATGGTGAAAGACGCGGTGGGCGCCTCGCAGCGCTTTCGCCGGCACGTGCCGCCGGCGCTCTTTCTGCTCGCGCTCGCCGCCATGGCTATCGCGATCGCGCGGCCTGCGGCGGTCATCACGCTGCCCTCGCAGCACGAGACGGTGGTGCTCGCGATCGACGTCTCCGGCAGCATGCGCGCGACCGATGTCGAACCCAACCGTCTCGCGGCGGCGCAGGCGGCCGCACGCACTTTCGTCGAGGAGCAGCCGCGCAGCACGCGCATCGCGGTCGTCGCTTTCGCCGCGACGGCGCTGGTCGTGCAGCATCCGACGCAGAACCGCGAAGACATACTCGCGGCCGTCGACCGCCTGCAGCTTCAGCGCGGCACCGCGATCGGCAGCGGCATCATCGTGTCGCTTGCGACGATTTTCCCGAACGCCGGAATCACTCTCGATTCGGTGGATCCGAAGGGCGCGGCGCAGCGCTCGCCCTTCAGGGGCTACTCGATAGACGGGACGCCGAAAACCGAGAAGGAGCCGCCGAAGCCGGTTCCTCCGGGGTCGTACGCTTCGGCCGCGATCATCCTGCTCACCGACGGTCAGCGCACGACGGGGCCGGAGCCGGTCGCGGCAGCCCGCCTCGCCGCCGACCGCGGCATCCGCATATTCACCGTCGGCATCGGCACTGCCGACGGGGAGATCATGGGCTTCGAAGGCTGGCGCATGCGTGTGCGCCTGGACGAGGAGACGCTGAAGACCGTCGCCGGAATGACTCGCGGACAGTATTTCTACGCAGGCAACGCCGCCGACCTGAAGAAAGTCTATCGCGCGCTCAACTCGCGATTCGTGCTGGAGAAGAGGGAAACGGAGATCACGGCGCTTTTCTCAGCGCTCGCCGCGCTGCTCGCGGTCGTCTCGGCGGGACTGTCGCTGCTCTGGTTTAACCGCGTGCTTTGAACGAGCTCTCGCTCGGCTTCGCTTTTCGAACGTCTTTCAATGGATTCTGGATGGCGTCCGCTCCCGCGGACTTCTCCAGAATGACGATGCGGTTCTAGCGGCCCTGCGATTCGGCGAGGCGCTTGCGGGCGGTGGCAACCGCCTGCTCCAGGCTCTTCTGGCGCGCGAAATAGGCTTCGGTCAGCCGGGTGCCGCCCCCGGCGATGCCGATGCGCTCGCTCGGCAAAGGCTCCTTGCCCGCATCGCGCGCGGCTTCCGCCTGCTGTAGCGCTGTGCGCGCGTCCGCGAGGCCCTTCTGCGACTTCGCGGCTGCCGCGTTTGCGGCGGCGCGCTGCCTGTCGAGCTGCTGGGCGCGCGTTTTTTCTTCAGGGGTGAGACCGGTGACGCCGGTCTTTGCGGGCGGCGGCTCGATCGTATCGACGCGCGATGCCCCGGGCGCGGGTTTCTCTCCGTAGACGACTTTGCCGTCGGGCATGGTCGACTTGTAAACCGTTTGGGCGCTCGCGCCGGAAGCGCCGAGCAGAACGATGAGCAGGAAAGCGTGTCTTGCGGGTCTCACCGGGCCTCGCAGGCTGACTTCGAGGCGACCCATTCTACGCTCCCACCCATCGCAAATCGCGAGCCGATGGCCTGCTTTTTGCGTCATGAGGGCGATGCCGTATGCCGGCGTCGCGCGGCGCCGGACATTCCGTCCGCGAAGCCGCCTGCTACGAAAGGCAGCAGATGCGTTCCATCGATACCTCCAGGCGCCAACGCACCGCACCGCGCGTGAAGGGCTCGGTTCGCGCCGCACCTGGCGTCGTGGTCGCGTATCACAAGCCGGGACAGAATCCGCGCTGCCACGAGTCGATCACCCGCGATGCGCTCGCGCAAAAGCTCGCGGCGCTCAAGGGTTATGCGTACGGCGGCGAGTTCGACTCTGAGAGGAAGTACGGGAGCGGGCTCTATTTCGTCCCCGGTGACACGATAACGGGTGCCGAAGCCGCGCGTGCACTGGGCATCGGCGGCGAAGACGATCTCTTCGGCGGCGTCGTGCCGTTTCCCTTCGTCGCCACCAAGAGCATCACCCATCCGCTGGCCGACATCGACGCGTTCCGGCCCGCCGGCTGGTCGACGGCTTTTCCCGATGCAGTGCGCGACGCCGTGCTCCCGGGCTACTCCGCTTTTTCACACGAAGACGCACGCCGTGCCGGCAGACGCCTGCTAAGGGACGGCCCCGTTCGGGTGAAACCGGCGCTCGGCGCCGGCGGTCGCGGCCAGGTTCTCGCCGCGGACGCGGCGGCGCTCGACGCGGCGCTAACGCTGATCGATGCCGGCGAGCTCGCGCGCTGCGGTTTGGCGCTCGAGCAGCACGTGACCGGCGTAACGACCTACAGCGTGGGACAGGTGCGCGTGGCAGACCTCATCGCCACCTATTTCGGCACCCAGAAGCTGACTCGGGGCAACGACGGTGCCGAAGTCTACGGCGGCTCGGCTCTCACCGTCGTGCGCGGCGACTTCGATGCGCTGCTTGCGCTGGATGCCGACGACGCGACCCGTGTCGCGGTGGAGCAGGCTCGCGTTTACGACGATGCAGCCCGCCGCTGCTTCCACGGCTTCTTCGCCTCGCGCCGCAACTACGACATCGTGCGCGGCCGCAACGCGCGCGGCGAGACCGTCTCCGGCGTGCTGGAGCAATCCTGGCGCATCGGCGGGGCGAGCGGCGCTGAAGTCGCCGCGCTCGAAGCATTTCGCGCCGGCCGCGGGCTCACGGCGGTGCGTGCGGAATGCACCGAAGTCTACGGCGAGGGCGCGGTGCCCCCGCCGCGCGCGACGGTGTACTTCCGGGGCCTCGACCCGCACGTGGGTTTCATCAGCAAGTACACGACGCTCGAGCCTCATGCCGACGCGTGACCACAAGTTCCAGATCGCCGTCGCGGACGAGAGTATCGCCGGGACGCTGGTTACGCCTTCGACGACGATCCCGGGCGTGCTTTTCGTTCACGGCTGGGGCGGCAGCCAGCAGCAATATCTCGCGCGCGCGCGCCAGATCGCCGCGCTCGGCTGCATCGGCCTCACCTTCGACCTGCGCGGCCACGCGCGCACGCAGCCGCAACAGGAAACGGTGACTCGCGAAGACAACCTCTGCGACGTGCTCGCGGCATACGACGAGCTCGTGAACCATCCGAGCGTCGACGCAAGCGCGATGGCGGTGGTCGGCAGCAGTTACGGCGGTTACCTCGCGGCGATACTCACCACGCTGCGGCCCGTGAAATGGCTCGCCTTGCGCGTTCCCGCCATTTACAAGGATGCGGGCTGGACGTTGCCCAAGAAGCAGCTCCACAAGGATCCCGACCTGAGCGCCTACCGCAGGCGCCGACTCGGCTCGAGTGAGAACCGCGCGCTGCGGGCGTGCGCGGCATTCAAAGGCGATGTCCTCATCGTCGAGTCCGAGAACGACGATACCGTTCCCCATGCGACGATCGAGAACTACCGCGAAGCGGCGAAGCACGCGCACTCGCTCACCTACCGCGTGATCGAAGGCGCGGACCACGGGCTTGCCGACGATACGGCGCAGCGCGCCTATACCGCGCTCCTGGTGAACTGGCTGACCGAAATGCTGTTCGGCGCGCGCCAGGCCGGCCCGACCGCGCAAGGCAGCGCGCGCTCGGGCGCCGCGCCGCGCGAAGCGCCGCCGCAACCCGGCTGAGACCTTCCGCGCCCGCCCTCCTGCCGTTGCACGGTATGCCAAGTGCAGGTGACCCTCCCGCGTTACGATGCGCAGATAACCCACTCGAACCGTCCATCGCCCGAGAGGAGGGGATCATGAAGCACGCACTGGGCCGCACGCTGTTCGCGGTGGTTGCGTTCGCCATGGGGCACGGCCTGCAGGCCGCCGACGGGAGAGACGGTCGCAAGCTGTCAGGCAGCGACCGCCAGTTCGTCACCCAGGCCGCCGAGGACAGTGTCGTGGAAATCGAGCTCGGCAAGCTTGCGCAGCGCAACGGGGCGAGCCGGGCGGTCAGGGATTTCGGCCGCCGCATGGAAACGGAGCACGGCAAGGCGAACGAGGAGCTCACCGCCGTAGCGAGCAAGCTCGGCATCGCCCCGCCCAGGCGGGCCTGGCAGCAAGCACGAGGCCGACATGAAGAAGTTCGCCAGGCTGAAAGGCGCGGACTTCGACCGCGAATACGCGGAACAAATGGTGAAGGACCACGAGAAGTCAGTCTCACTCTTCGAGAAGGAAGCGAGGACAGGAGATTCCCCCGGGCTCAAGGCTTACGCGATCAAGACCCTGACGGTGCTACAGGAACACCTGAAAATGGCGAAAGCACTGCACTCCGACATGAAGAAGTAGCTACTGTCCTGCCAGCGCGCCGATGAAATCGCGGCGCGCCGGGTTTGCTTGGTCTTCAGAGTCGTGTGCCACGGTTCTCTCCGTATCAGAAGCGCCGCGTGACCGCGTAGCGGCCGGGGCTCATGAGCATGATCGCGAGCGCGGTGAAGAGGAACATGCCTTGCAGCTCGAGCGCCCAGCCACCCTGCTTGCCGAGCGTCATGAGCTCGGGCATGTGGACGAGGAAAATCGCGAAGAGCATGTTGACGAAGATGAAGAACGCGCCGATGCGGGTGAAAAGACCGAGTATCACCATGATGGGGCCGAGGACTTCGCCGAGATAGACTCCGTAGCTGAACCATGCCGGCAGGCCCAGCCCGGTCACCATCGGCGCGAGGAATCCGATTCCGCCTTTCAGCTTCGCAATTCCGTGCAACAGGACCAGAATGCCCAGAGCCAACCGCAAGATCAGCTTGCCGACGTCGTCATTCATG
>CAZULX010000411.1:0-3527 GCA_964621335.1 uncultured Streptomycetaceae bacterium | reverse complement strand
ACCGTCCATGCCCGCACCTCTTTGGGACCGGCGGTGAAGTACGTCTGCAAGCCGAGAAGCGCATAGCCGGCGTGGATCACGCGATCGAGCCCCGGCTCCGTCATGCCCATGTCGGCGAGAAAGACGCTCTTGTCTTCGCTGCTCATGTCAGCGATCTCGGCCTCGATCGCGGCGCACACGGCGACCACGGGCGCGCCTTCGCTCGCCGCGTGACGCCGCACCGCCTCCAGATGCGGATTCCCCTCGAAACCGTCTTCCCTGACGTTCGCCACGTACAGCGCGGGCTTTGCCGTGAGGAGCGAGAGATTGCGCAGTATCGTCTTCTCCTCGTCATAGAGGTCGAGCGCGCGCACCGGCCGCGCTTCGTTCAGCACCGGCAGGCATTTCTCGAGCACCGCGACCAGCCGCTGGGCTTCCTTGTCGCCGCCCGCTTTCGCGGCCTTGCCGTAGCGCGCGAGCTGGCGCTCGACGGTCGCGAGGTCGGCGAGCGCGAGCTCGGTATTGACCGTCTCGATGTCCGAGACCGGATCGATCTTTCCGGTAACGTGTACGACGTTAGGCTCCTCGAAGCACCGCACGACGTGGGCGATCGCGTCGGTCTCGCGGATATTCGCGAGGAACTGGTTGCCGAGACCCTCGCCCTTGGACGCCCCCGCGACGAGCCCGGCGATGTCGACGAACTCGACCACCGCCGGCACCACTTTCTCGGGCTTTACCAGCGCTGCGAGCGCGGCGAGGCGCGGATCGGGAATTTCGACGATTCCGATATTCGGCTCGATCGTGCAGAAGGGGTAGTTCTCGGCCGCTATCCCCGCCTTGGTGAGCGCGTTGAAAAGCGTGGATTTGCCGACATTGGGCAGGCCGACGATGCCGCATTTGAGGCTCAAGATGATTCAAGTCTTGGTGTGCAGCTTCAGCATCGCTGCCTGCATGTCATGGGCGGCGACGAGCGGCCAGATTTCCATCGCCTTGACGAGCGCCTCGCCGATAGCCTTGCGCTCTTCGGCGCGCGGCGGGTGCAGCACGTAGTCGACGACTTCCTGCGGGCTCGCCGCCAGGTCGCGCGGGTGGCCGATGCCGATTCGCAGCCGCCAGAAATCCCGGGTGTCCAGAACCGGCGCGATATCGCGCAGCCCGTTGTGGCCCGACAGCCCGCCGCCGAACTTGAGCTTCACGCTGCCCGGCGGCAGGTCGAGCTCGTCGTGCGCCACCAGGATCTCCGCGGGCTCGATGCGGTAAAAAGCAGCGAGCGCGCCGACCGAGCGGCCGGAATCGTTCATGTAAGTGTCGGGCTTCAGTAGCCACATCTCGCTGCGCGGCACGCGCGCGACCTCGCCCTGGAAGCGCGCCTCGCGGCGAAATTCCGCCCCCGCCGCGCGCGCAACGTCCTCGACCCACCAGAAACCCGCGTTGTGGCGTGTCGCCTGGTACTTGCTGCCCGGATTGCCGAGGCCGACGATGAGCTTCATCGCATGAGAATCATCAGTGTTTAATGTTCAATGTTTGGTGTCGAATGAACACCGACCATTAAACATTAAAAATTCAACACTAAACATTGAAAAGGCGCGCTGCAAAGCAAAAGCCCGCCGCGCGACGCGGCGGGCTTTTGCAGGAAGCGACGCGGATTACTTCTCGCCTTCCTTCGCGCCTTCGGCCGCCGCAGCCGCCTCCGCGGGAGTCTGGGCCGTAATCTCCGTCACCGGCGCTGCGACTTCCTCCTCCACCACCACCACTTTCGGCACGTGCACCGAGGCGACCGGAGGGTTGTCGGTCTTCAGCTTCTGAACCGGCTCCACGCCTTCGGGCAGCGTGAGGTCGTTGACGTGGATGATGTCGTTCAACGCCACGTTCTTCAGGTCGACTTCGATGTACTCCGGGAGATGGTCAGGAAGGCAGTGGATCTCGATGTCGTTCATGGCGTGCGTGACGACGCCGCCGCCGGTCTTCACGCCGGGCGCGATGTCCGCGTTCTTGAAGTGGAGCGGGACGCGCATGTGGATCTTCTTCTTCGGATCGATGCGCTGGAAGTCGACGTGCAGCACCTGCTGCTTCCAGGGATGCATCTGGAAGTCGCGCAGGAGCACGCGCTCGCGGTTGCCGTCGACCGCCATGTCGAGGATGGAAGCGTGAAAAGCTTCGAGCTTGAGGTGGCGCAGCAGTGCGTTGTGATCGAGCTCGACGGCGGCCGCGGGCTGGTCCGCCCCGTATATGACGCCGGGGACCCGGCCGGTCCCGCGCAGGCGGCGGCTCGCACCCGTGCCCTGCAACGTGCGGGGAAATGCAGTGACTTCGATTTTCATTTCACTCTCCGGTTGAACGGGGACGTCCGCGACCAGATCGCCCCCCAAAAGACTGCTTAATGTTCAGTGTTCAGTTCTTAATGACCACCAAACAGCACTTCACTAAGCACTCAACACTCAACACTTAACACTTAACATCCGCGAGCTGGCGTCACTCTACGAACAGCGAGCTGACCGATGCCTCCTCGCTGATCCTTCGCGTGGTCTCGGCGAGCAGGCTCGCGACGGTCAGCACGCGGATTTTCTTGCACGCTCGCGCTTCGGGGCGCAGCGGTATCGTGTCGGTCACCACCAGCTCGTCCATCACCGACTCGTTTATGCGCTCGATCGCCGGGCCCGACAGCACGGCGTGAGTGCAGTACGCGACCACGGTCTCGGCGCCGTTCTCCTTCAACGCCGTCGCGCCGGCGCAAAGGGTGTTCGCGGTGTCGACCAGATCGTCGATGATCACGCACGTGCGGCCTTCGACTTCGCCGATGATGTGCATCACCGTCGCCACGTTCGCCTTGGGGCGGCGCTTGTCGATGATCGCGAGTTCCGCGTCGAGCCGCTTCGCGAGCGCCCGCGCCCGCAACACGCCGCCCACGTCGGGTGAAACGACGACGAGGTTCTGGTAGTTGTGCTTCCACACGTCGCCCAGCATGATCGGCCCCGAGTAGATGTTGTCCACCGGGATATCGAAAAAGCCCTGGATCTGCTCCGAATGGAGGTCCATCGTGAGCACGCGGTCGACGCCCACGCTCGCCATCATGTTGGCGACCACTTTCGCCGTGATCGGCACCCGCGCCGAGCTCGGACGCCGGTCCTGCCGCGCATAACCCATATAAGGAATGGCAGCGGTGACCCGCGTGGCCGAAGCGCGCTTGAGCGCATCGACCATGACGAGCAGCTCCATCAGGTTGTCGTTCGTCGGGGCGCACAGCGACTGCAGGACGAAAACGTCCTTGCCGCGCACGTTCTCGAGGATCTCGACCATCACTTCGCCGTCGCTGAAGCGGCCCACCTTCGCGCGCCCGAGCGGCAGGCGCAGATGGCCGACCACGTCCTCGGCAAGCTTGGGATTCGCATTCCCGCTAAATACGGTCAGCCTTTCGAGCGCCACGTTGTCCCCGATCAAAAAGTCCACTCCGCTCCTTCGGCGCAGCGACCGCCGGCGCTGCGCCTCCGGGCGCCAGATGCGCGCTTAAGCGGCTTGCGGCGCGACATATACATAGGTGGCTGGGGGGG
>CAZULX010000410.1:0-2597 GCA_964621335.1 uncultured Streptomycetaceae bacterium | reverse complement strand
CAGAGCATCCGCAAGGCGGGCTCCAAACACTGCCTCATGATGCTCGACGAAGTCGACAAGCTCGGCGGCGGCGCTTTTCACGGCGACCCGTCTTCGGCGCTGCTCGAAGTGCTCGATCCCGAGCAGAACTCCACTTTCCGGGACAACTATCTCGGCGTGCCGTACGACTTGTCGACGGTGATATTCCTGTGCACGGCGAACATGCTCGACACGATACCCGGGCCGCTGCGCGACCGCATGGAGATCATTCACCTCGCGGGCTACACCGAGCAGGAGAAGCTCGAGATCGCGAAGCGCTATCTCCTCGACCGCCAGCTTTCGGCGAACGGGCTCACTGCGCAGCAATGCGAAGTGACCGAGGAGGCGCTGCGCGCCATCATCACCGATTACACGCGTGAGGCGGGCGTGCGCAATCTGGAACGCGAAATCGGCGCCGTGATGCGCCACGTCGCGGTGCGCATTGCAGAAGGCGGGATCACGCAGACGAAGATCGACAAGGCCGACCTCCACGCGATACTCGGCGCGCACAAGTTCGAGTCCGAAGTTGCGATGCGAACCAGCATGCCGGGGGTCGCGACCGGGCTCGCGTGGACGCCCGTGGGCGGGGACATCCTCTTCATCGAGGCTTCGCGCATGCCGGGCGGCGGCAAGCTGATCCTCACGGGACAGCTCGGCGACGTCATGAAGGAAAGCGCGCAGGCGGCGCTGTCGCTGGTGAAAGGCCGCGCTGCGAAGCTCGGCGTCGACGCCGACATGCTCGAGAAATCGGACATCCATGTGCACGTGCCCGCGGGCGCGACGCCGAAGGACGGCCCGAGCGCCGGCGTCGCGATGTTCCTCGCGCTCACCTCGCTCCTCACGCAGCGGCCGGTGCGCAGCGACACCGCGATGACGGGCGAGATCAGCCTGCGCGGGCTCGTGCTGCCGATCGGCGGCGTGAAGGAAAAGGTGCTCGCCGCGATGCGTGCCGGGATCACTCGCGTCATGCTGCCGGCGCGCAACCGCAAGGATCTCGAGGACGTTCCCGCTGAAGCCCGCGAGAAGCTCGAGTTCGTGTGGCTGGAGACCGTCGACGACGCCGTTTCGGCAGCTTTGGAAGCGGCAGTCGCAGACGAGCTTCGCTCGCCCGCCGCTGCCGCTTGAGCTGCCGCGCGGGCCAATCACATGTTCATCACCGGCGTCGGCACCGCCGCGCCCGCCACGCGCTACACCCAGGCGCAATGCCATGAGGCGCTGCAGGGTTCACCGCAGTACGCGAGTCTCGACTGTCGCAGCCGCGCCCGGCTGCAAGGGCTGCTGCTCCGCGACAACGGCATAGCGACGCGCGCGCTCGCGCTCTCTCCGCTCGCCGATGCGTTCGATGCGACTCCCGACGCGCTGCACCGGCGTTTCGCGCGGAACGCACCGCTCCTCGCGCAGCAGGCGGCGGAAGAGGCGCTGCGCGAGGCGGGCTGCGCCGCGCGCGAGATCGACGGCGTCATCGTGAGCACGTGCACGGGTTATCTCTGCCCCGGTCTCACGAGCTACGTGATCGAGCGCCTCGGTCTGAGGCACGACGTGGTCGCGCTCGATCTCGTGGGCCAGGGGTGCGGCGCGGCGCTGCCAAATCTGCGCACTGCGGAGGCGCTGCTCGCGGCGCGGCGCTGCGGCAGGATCCTCTCGATCTGCGTCGAAATCTGCAGCGCGGCGTTCTACATCGACGACGACCCCGGCGTGCTGGTGAGCTTGTGCCTGTTCGGGGACGGTGCCGGCGCGGCCGTGTTGAGCCGCGAGCCCGTCAGCGGGCGCGTGTGTCCCGAGTGGAAAGCCGCGGGCTCGCTCACCGGCCCCGCCGGGCGCGACACGCTACGCTTCGAGCAGCGGCACGGGATGCTGCGCAACATCCTCACGCCCGAGGTTCCCGCGCTGGCCGCCGAGTATGCCGAGCGCGTGCTCGACGGCGTGCTGGGCGAGGCCGGCGTCGGCCGCGAGAAAATCGGCGCCTGGATATGGCACGCCGGCGGACGCAAGGTGCTGGAAGCGCTTCAGCGGCGAATCGGACTCGACCCGGCAGACCTCGAATGCAGCGCCGGCGTGCTGCGCGAATATGGCAACGTGAGCAGCGCGTGCGTGTATTTCGTACTGAAAGCGATGCTCCGGCGCCGCGCGCAACCGGGCTGGTGGTGGATGTCGTCGTTCGGCGCGGGCTTCAGTTGCCACGGCACGCTGCTGGAAGTGGCAGCTTGAAAATGGAATCTGGCTTCGCGCCAGAATGACGCCGGAATCGCTGACCACCATCACCGAACATGCCGTCATTCCGGCGGGCGCCGGAATCCGATTCGACGTTCACACATGACGACTTTCCCACGCAGGCTCGAGCCCGAATGGCTCGACGAGCTTCCCGCCGGCGATCGGCGTGCGGTGCGTGCGCGGCGCGATCTGCGGGTCCTCAACCGCATCACGGGTCACGGGTCCATTCTCGGGCGCGCATTGCGCGTGGCGGTGAGCCGCGAGGCGCCCCGCATCGCGGAGCTCGGCGCCGGCGACGGAACGCTGCTGCTGCGCATTGCGCGGCGCATGCGCTTTCGCGGCGGCGCCGACGTCGTGCTCGTGGACCG
>CAZULX010000409.1:0-9118 GCA_964621335.1 uncultured Streptomycetaceae bacterium | reverse complement strand
CGGGCTGCTCATGAAGTTCGTGCAGGAGCAGGGCGCCCGCGTCGTGGTGCGAGGCTTGAGGGCGGTATCGGATTTCGAGTACGAGTTCCAGCTCGCCGGGATGAACCGCGGAATGTATCCCGATGTCGAAACGGTTTTCCTCACCCCCGGCGAGCAGTTCATGTTCATATCGGCGACGATCGTGAGAGAGATTTCGGTGCTCGGCGGCGACACGGCCAAGTTCGTTCCGCCTTACGTGGGCGAGCAGCTCAAGCTGAAGATCAAGCAGCTCGGGGGAAAGTGATGCGAAGCGTTCGCATCATCCTGAACAAGCGCCGGGCATCAGGCGCGCGGTTCAGGATCCATTAAAGGTTACTCATGGCTTTGATGATCACGGACGAGTGCATCAACTGCGACGTGTGCGAGCCCGAGTGCCCGAACGAGGCGATATCGGCGGGCGAGGAGATCTACGAGATCGATCCGGGGAAGTGCACCGAATGCGTGGGCCACCACGACGAGCCGCAGTGCCAGAAAGTCTGCCCCGTAGACTGCATCCCTTTCAATCCCGACATCGTCGAAACCCAAGAGCAGCTCTACGCGAAGTATCTGCGGCTCACTGCCCCCAAAGCCGTGTAAGTCGCTTGGACTGGCTCGAGCGTTCCTTGTCAGCGCCGGTTACTCCCCTCCCCGGCCCGGGAGGGGGGAGGGTTAGGGGGAGGGGGAGGGGCTAGTAATTGTCGGGCCTGCCCGTCGTCAACACCGTTGACAAGACGGGCAGTAAAACGTCGAGCGCTGGCCCTGCCGGATCTCCCTGATCGGCGTCCCGCACTTCACGCACGGCTCTCCGCCGCGGCCGTAAACGAGGTGCTCGTTCTGAAAATATCCCGCGCGCCCGTCGCTGCCGACGAAATCGCGCAGCGTGCTTCCCCCCGCCCGTATCGCCGCTTCCAGCGTTTCGCGGACTTTCGCGGCCAGCAGATCGTAGCGGGTGCGTCCGATGCGGCGTGCCGCAAGCTTGGGATTGATCCCCGCCCTGTAAAGCGCTTCGCTCGCATAGATGTTTCCGACACCCGCGACGACGTGGCTGTCCATCAGTACCAGCTTGATCGCGGCCGAGCGCGTGCGAGTCGCGCCATACAGCGACGCGCCGTTGAAATCTCCGGACAGCGGCTCAGGCCCGATCGAAGCGAGCAGCGCGTGCTCGGGCGTGCCGTGCGCGTGCCACAGGACGAGCCCGAAGCGGCGCGGATCGCGCAGCCGCATGACGCGCCCATTCTCCAGAATGAGGTCGAAATGGTCGTGCGTGCCGATTTCCGCTGCGCTGTCGGCGAGCCACAGCCGGCCCGACATCCCGAGGTGTACGATGAGCGTGCCCTTCCCGCAGTCGATCAGCAGGTATTTCCCGCGCCGGCCGACGTTGCGTATGGTCGCGCCTTCGAGGCGTTTCACGAGTCCGCGCGGCACCGGAACGCGCAGCGCTGCGTTGCGAACCACCGCGGTGCGTATGCGCTGTCCGACGAGATGCGGCGCGAGACCGCGGCGGGTCGTCTCGACTTCCGGAAGCTCGGGCATCAACCCGTCACTTCGTCGCCGCTCCCGGCGGTGACAGGAGGCGTTTCGCCGTGTCGGCGAAGAAGTGGTACTGGATGCCTTCGTCCGCTCTCAGCAGCACGAGCTCGGGCGCTCTCTGGAGCACGCCGAAAGCGATGGTACGGCCGTCTTTCAGGCGTACGCTCAGGTTCTCGGCGGCCTGGCGGCCGTCGTGCCGCGCAGCCTGCACCGCGGTCGCCTGGCGCCACGCGCCCACCCAGCCATTGCGCTCGTCGGGGCCGGGCTCGTCGCCCGCGGGCGTGAAAGTCCAGGCGCCGTCTTCGAGAGCAGCAGAAAATCCGGGGAGATCGAAGCGCACCGGCTCTTCCCCTGGTGCGAACAGTGCGCGCGAGACGAGCGCGCCGGCATCGCGTGGCACTGTCGTGCGCTGGACGAGCGGTATCGCATAGACGCTGTCGCGCGCGAGGACGTACTGCTCGCGCGTATTGCTGTTCACCGCGCCGAGCGCGAAGGTCTCGTCGTTGAGCGTGATCGTGACCGCCGGCTGTTCCAGGCCGTAGCGCGCGAGATCCTTCGCCGGGTAGCGCGCCACCGACTGCGCATCGAGCATCGCCAGCAAGCGATCGACCTGCGGCGCCTCGGCCCGTGCCGCAAAGGGCTCGGTCACGCGCCAGCGGTCCTCGGTGCGCTCGAGCACGACGACCGACGCGGGCGCTGCCGCCTGGGCCGTCCTTTCGATTCTGATGCGGTGCACGTCCTGCGCTTTCAGTGTCGAGAGCGCGTGACTCGCGCGCGTCGGCGCCGCCGGCTTGTAATAGATCCACGCACCGAGCGCCGCCACCACGAGGGCGAGGACCGCGAGACTGAGCCATGCGCGCATGAGGGACCTCGAGGTCTATCCGGCCTTACGCCGCCACCACCAGATGAAAGCGCCGGTCAGCACGAAACCGAGCGGCAGCGCGAGGAGGAAACCGAAGGCGACCACGTACAGCGTGATCTGGCCGATTTCGATGCGCGAATCGGGCGCCGGCCGCGGATCGATGGTGACGAGGCTGTCTTCGGCGGCGAGCCAGTTCACGATCGCCATGCCCAGCTGCAGGTTGCCGCCGTTGCCGAGGTAGGTGTTCGACAGGAACGAGGCGTTGCCCACCACGACGATGCGCTGCTGCCGCTCCCCGACCAGGCGCTCGAAGGCGGCGGCGATCGTCACGGGTCCCGGCAGATCGCGAGTCCGGTCGAAAGTCGGCTTTTCGTCGAGCGGATCGAGCTCCACCCATCCGCGCTGCGCGACGTCGACGAGCGGCGCGATGCGCCAGTCCTGGCGCTCGGAAAGACCGATCTGCCGCGAGTACGGGAACATCGTGTTGTAGCGGAACGCCGCAGTGATGGGGTGGCTCCCGTAGGCCGTTGCCACGGCAAAACCCGGAGGGCCGCTGCGCGGGCGCACCCCGGCGTCGACCACGGTTCCGGGCGTGAGCACGAGCCCCAGCATCTCCGCGATGGGATGCAGTCCGCGCAAAGGCTCGGGGTCGATCAGCCACAGCAGGTTTCCGCCTTCCTTCACATAGCGCTGGATCTTCTCGACTTCGGAGGGGTGCACGTCGGTCTGCGGGCTCGCGATGACGAGCATCGATGCGTTCGAAGGCACGCCCTGCGCAAGCGCGAGATTCACGCTGTTCAGCTCGAGCCCCTTCTGCTGCAGCTGGCGCCCGAACGCGCCGAGATCGTGGTTGGCGATACCGTCGAGCTTGCGCTCGCCGTGGCCTTCCAGCGCCAGCACGAGGCTCTTCGACCCGCGCGCAAGGCGCATCAGCACGTTGGCGAAAGCCTGCTCGTTGAATTCGGAGAGCGGCATGTGCTCGACACGCCGGCGGTACTCGATGACGAGCTCGCTCGGCGTGCGGATCTGCGCGGCTTCGGCGCGCTTGGGCTCTTCTCGCGGATCGACGAACTTCAAATCGAGGTCGGTCTTGGCGCGGCGATACGGGCGCAGCCGCTCTCCGATCATCTTGTGGACGTTCGACCCGCTCGGATCCTGCGCGACTGCATAAGCGGTCACCGCCAGCGGGCCGTCGAGCTGCCGCAGCACGTCGAGCGTCGGCTGCGCGAGGGTGTTGCGCGCGTTGCGCGTGACGTCCCACTCCTTGCGGTAGTCGAGCGCGAGAAACGCGAGCAGCGTGACGAGCGTGAGAAAGAGCGCGAGGAAAAGCCCGCTCTGGAGCGTGAGCTGCACTCGCAGTCTGCGATTCGCCTGCACCCGCTAGCCTCTCAGGCGCCGCGCGTCGAGGCCCCGCACGGTGAGGACCAGAAATACCACCACGAGCAGCACCGAGCACACGAGCGCGTAGGAATCGACGAGCCCCTTGCCGAGCGGCTCGAAGTTCTTGAGCGGGGAGAACACCTGCACCAGTGCAGCCGGCACGTTCCAGCCGCGGGCGCGCACCCCGTCGCCCGCCGCTTCGCTCACCAGCATCATCAGCAGCAACGCGGCAAAAGCGCCGAACGCCGCGGCCACGGGATGCGCGGTCAGCGACGAGACGTAGAGACTCACGGCAGCGAAGCCCGCCGCGAGGAGGAGCAGTCCCGCGCACAGACTCGCGAGCAGTCCGTAATCGAGGCTCGTGCTGCCGGCGAGCGAAAGCGGCATCGCGGTGACGAGCGCGACGATCAGCGTGAGAAAGAGCGTGAGCCCGAGGAACTTGCCGAGCACGATCTGCGTCATCGACAGCGGCGCCGACGTGAGCAGCACCATCGTCTGGTTGCGCCGCTCCTCGGCGATGAGACGCATGCCGAGCAGCGGTGAGGCGAAGAGCAGCACCATCGCAGCGGTGGCATAGAGTGGTGCTACGACGAGCTCGGTCACGCCGGGAGGGCTCGCGAGCTGGACGAGCTGCGGCTGGATCTGGAGGAAATCATCCAGGCGCTTCAGAAAGGCGTAGCCCGTGATGAGCTGGACCGCGGTCAGCACCATCCAGGCGAGCGGAGACGCGAACAGCGATTTCAGCTCTTTGGCGGCGATCGTGAAGATCATCGAGTGAGATTCTCGAAAACGTCTTCGAGGCTGGTCTGCGCGGGCGCGAGGTGGAAAAGGCCCCAGTTGTCGCGAACCGCGCGCGCGACGAGCGGCTCGGTCGGATCGCGGTCGCCCGCGAACTGGAGGCGGTAATGGCTTTCGTCGACGCGCTCCACGGTGTTCACGCCCGGGACGGTCGCGAGCTCCGCCTCCGACGGGGGGCGCCTCAAACCGAGGACGACGGTGCGCCCGCTGTGGAAGGCCTTGAGCGCCCCGATCGTATCGCTGTAGACGATGTTTCCGTGGTGCATGATCTGCACGCGGTCGCAGATCGCTTCGACCTCGGACAGGATGTGCGTCGACAGAATCACGCTGTGCCAGCCGCCGATTTCGCGCACGAGGGCGCGGATTTCACGGATCTGGTTGGGATCGAGACCGACCGTCGGCTCGTCGAGCACGACCAGGTCCGGCTCGTGCGCGATCGCCTGCGCGATGCCCACCCGCTGCTGGTAGCCTCTCGAAAGGTTCCCGATCAGCTTGCGGCCGACGACCGTGAGCCCGCAGCGCTCTTTAGCGCGCGCCACCGCATCGCGCCGCTTTTGCTTCGGGACGCGGTGCAGCTTCACCGCGAGCGCGAGAGACTCGTCGACGGTGAGCTCGCGGTAAAGTGGCGGAACTTCGGGCAGGTAGCCGATTCTGGCTTTGGCGCCGACCGGCCGCGCGAGCAGATCGACACCGCAGACCGTCACCTCGCCACCGGTGGGCGCGAGGTTGCCCGTCAGCATCTGCATCGTGGTCGTCTTGCCGGCGCCGTTGGGCCCGAGGAAACCGAGCACTTCGCCGCGCTTCAGCTCGAGATCGACGTTGTTGACTGCGGTATGGGCGCCGAAGCGACGCGTGAGGCCGCGCGCGTGGAGAGTCGTCGAAGGATGGGACATCGTGGCGGGCAGCGCCGCGGAGGGTGCGTCTTGTGGGTTCGGCGAAATATACCTAATATGTGCGCGTTAATGAAGCAGCCTGCCGCCCCCTGTCGGCGGCTTCACCCATCGGCGCTGCCGCCACCCCGCAACCTGCGGCCTCCTTCTCTCATGACACGTCTTTTTACCGCAGTGTGTGCGGCGGCCCTTGCGAGCGCCGGCTGCGCGACCATCAATGAGCCGCCGCGCTCCGCAACCAGCGCGCAGGTCGCGCCGTCGCCGGCGAAGCCCAAGCCCGCCGCCGGGTCGACCGCGCGCCCGTCGCTGCCGACGCTCGAGTTGACCGACGAGCTCATGTACAAATTGATGATGGCCGAAGTCGCCTTGCAGCGCGGGCAGCCGCACGTCGGGATCCCGGCGTATATCGCGCTCGCGCGTGAAACCCGCGACCCGCGGATCGCGCAGCGCGCCACCGAAGTCGCGTGGAACGCGCGCTACACCGATGCGGCGATCGAGGCTGCGGGAATCTGGCTGCAGGCTTCCCCCGGTGACGCACGGGCGCGGCAGGTGCTCGCCGCGCTGCTCGCCAACGAGCAGAAGCTCGACTCCGCGCAACCCCACTTCGAGAAGTGGCTCGCCGCCGACCGCGAGAACGTCGGACAGAGCTTTCTCCAGCTTTCGTCGCTGCTTGCGCGCAACAAGGACCACAAAGCGGTATCGGCGCTCATGCAGAAGCTCTCCCAGCCGTATCGCGAGGTCCCTGAAGCGCGGCTCGCGACTGCGCAGGCCGCATGGAATGCGGGCGAGGAAGCGCTCGCGCTGGACGAATCGGCGGCCGCCCTCAAATTGAGGCCGGATTGGGAGCTCGCCGCGCTTTTTCACGCACAGGCGCTCCAGCGTAAATCCCCCGACGCGGCGCTCGCTTTTCTCGCCGAGTACCTGAAAACGCACCCGCAGGCGAAGGACGCACGGCTCAACTACGCGCGCCTCCTCGTGGCCCAGAAGCGCTATCCGGATGCGCGCAAGCAGTTCGAAGCGCTCATCGAGCACTTCCCGCAGAACGCCGACGTCACCATGGCCGTGGCGCTGCTCGCGATGCAGGCGAACGACCACGCGGCCGCGGAGACGCAGCTGAAACGCGCGCTCCAGGCCGGCTACGGAGAGCCCGACGTTGCACGCCTCTATCTCGGCCAGTTGAACGAGGAGCGCAAGCGCTACGACGAGGCCTTGAAGTGGTATGGCGCCGTGCAGCCGGGCGAGCAGTACATGAGCGCGCAGTCGCGCTACGCCGGGGTGCTCGCGAAGCAGGGGAAGCTCACGGAAGCGCGCAAGCACCTGCAGCAGGTCGATGCGACCAACCCCGAGCAGCGCGTGCGCTTGACGCAGGCCGAAGCGCAGCTCCTGCGCGACGCGAACGCGCACAAGGAGGCTTTCGAGCTGCTGGGCGGCGCATTGCGGAAAATGCCCGAGAACCCGGACCTGCTGTACGACTACGCGATGGCCGCCGAGAAGATGGATCGCATCGATCTCCTCGAAGAGAGCCTGCGCAAGCTGATCAAGATCCGGCCCGATCACGCGCACGCCTACAACGCGCTCGGTTTTACCTTCGCCGACCGCAACGTGCGGCTCACCGAGGCGCACGAGCTTCTCACGCGGGCGCTCAAGCTCGCGCCCGACGACGCTTTCATCATCGACAGCATGGGCTGGGTGCTCTACCGCATGGGGCGCAACAGCGAGGCGCTCGGCCACCTCCAGCGCGCATACAAGTTGCGGCCCGACGCGGAGATCGCCGCGCACCTGGGAGAAGTGCTGTGGGCGGAGGGCAAGCAGGACGAAGCGCGCAAGGTGTGGTCCGGCGCTCTCAAGGAACACGGCGAGAACGAGGCTTTGCAGAAAACGGTCAAGCGGCTCGCTCCGGTCATACTTCCCGCCGCGAGATGAACGCGCGGGCGCTCGCGGCAGTGTTCGCTGCCGCGCTCGTGGCCGCGTGTGCAGCGCTCCCCGTCGTCCCTCGCGATCCCAAGCCTTTCGATCTTCTCGGCCGCGCCCTCGTCACTTACAGCGGCGGCGCCGTCACCGCGAACCTCCGCTGGGAGCATGGAGCGCAGCGCGACGAGATCTGGCTCATGACCCCGACCGGGCAGACGCTCGCGCACATCGTCGACTCCGGTGCGGGGGCCGTGCTCACGCGCGCCGACCAGCAGCAATATCGCGCCGACAACGTGGAAGCGCTCACGCGGCAGGGACTCGGTTGGGCGCTGCCGCTCGGCCTGCTCCAGTACTGGGTGCGCGGAATGCCGGCGCCGGGCGCCGCACCGACCGCCGTCGAGCGCGATGCCAGCGGGCGCGTGACTGCGCTCGTCCAGAACGACTGGCGGGTCGCGCTCACCTATAACCCTGCGGGCGCCGACCACGGGGGGGGGGTGCGGCGCCTCGACTTGAACGACGGGCCGAACGAGATTCGCTTCGTCATCGATACCTGGCGCGACGCCGCGCAGCCGTGAGCGGCGCAGTGCAGGTTTACCCCGCGCCGGCGAAACTGAACCTCATGCTGAGGGTGCTGGGCCGGCGCCCCGACGGCTATCACGACCTGCAGACGGTTTTCCGGTTTCTCGATCACGGCGACGAGGTGCGGATCGCCGCGCGCCAGGACGGGCTGGTACGGCGCATGGCAGGTCCGGCCGGCGTCGCCGAGGGCGACGATCTCGCGATACGGGCGGCGCGCCTGCTGCGAGAGACCACGGGCACGGTGGGAGGCGCCGACATCGGGACGGTGAAGCGGCTGCCGCTCGGCGGTGGCCTGGGCGGGGGCAGCTCCGATGCGGCAACGGTGCTGCTCGCGCTGAACGACCTCTGGCAAACCGGCCTCACCCGGCCCGAGCTCCAGGCGCTGGGTCTGAGGCTCGGCGCGGACGTGCCGGTTTTCGTCTTCGGCGAAAGCGCGCTCGCCGAAGGGATCGGCGAGGTTCTGACGCCGCTCGCGCTGCCGCCCGCGTGGTACGTGGTGCTGACCCCTCCGGTCGCGGTCTCCACCGCCGCCGTTTTCAGCCACCCGGAATTGAAACGGGACTCAAAACCCATTAAAATACAGCGCTTTTCGGCCAGCAGTCTATTCACCAGCGCGGGAAACGACCTCGAGCCTCTCGTTTGCCGTCTGTACCCCGAAGTCGCGCGTCACCTCGAGTGGTTAAGGCAGTACGGTCCGGCTTTCATGAGCGGGTCCGGGGCGTGCGTGTTCGCGGGTTTCGAAGCGGAGGGCGCGGCGAGAGCGGTTCTTGCGCGGTTGCCTGGGACAATGCAAGGTTTCGTCGCCCGGGGCCTCGACCGGCACCCCTTGCATGAGCTGATGAGAGGCTGAAAGTGCAACGGGGAATGTGGTCCGGTCTCGCCGCCGGCAGTCGCGGCGGCCGGGCGTAGAGCAGCAAATGGGGAGTCGCCAAGCTGGTTAAGGCACCGGATTTTGATTCCGGCATTCGAAGGTTCGAATCCTTCCTCCCCAGCCACCTATGTATATGTAGCGCCGCAAGGCGCTTAAGCGCGCATCTGGCGCCCGGAGGCGCCGCCACGGAGGTCGCGTCGCCCAAAGAGCGGGGTGGACGTTTTTTTAGGGGCCAACGTGGCGCGCGAAAGGCGGACCCGATTTAGCGGGCAATCGAAT
>CAZULX010000408.1:0-3977 GCA_964621335.1 uncultured Streptomycetaceae bacterium | reverse complement strand
GCAGCGATTCGATGAGCGCGTCCGGCGCGTTTTCGTCGATGTCTACGATGCCGCGGCACGGCACGCTCACGTGTGCCATCGATTCGAGCATGTAGGTGTTGTCGGTGCCGTAGGCGCTCGGCTGCACGAAAACCATGCGCTCGATGCCGAGCTTTTTCGCGAGCCCGACGTATTCTTCCAGCGGCGCGTACGGCGGCTCGTAGCGCGAGCGCTCCGCGACGGGATACTTGTCGAGCGGGCCGAAGACGTGAAAGTGCGTATCGCACGATCCGGGCGGGGCTTTGTATGCGGGTTGCAGATTTTCTTCGTGCATGGTCGTCGTCGTATGAGTCGGATCGCGTAATGCTAACGTAAGCTGTCCGGCTGTGACAAAAAACCCGGGGAGGGTGGTAGCCCCGTCACCCCTTCGGTAGCCGTCACTCTTTTGCGCCAGCCCCGTCACTCCTGGCGCCCGCCTGCGGCCGAAATTGCGGCCCAAAGGCGGGCGGGCGTAGAGCGCCTGCTTGGCGGTGGCGTTGGTCGTGTGGTGCAGGATCGGGTAGCTCGGTCGGCGCTCGTCGTGGTTCGGCGAAGGGCGGTACTCGACGGGCACGCCGGGCCTGACGACATCGGGCTGCGGTGGCAGCGGTGCGCATGCACCAAGCGTGAGCGCGAGCATCCACGCGGTGCATGCGGAGCGCATGACGTTGTTTGACCGTGTCACCGCGCCAGCGTAGCATCAATCGCGACTGCCGGGCTCGCTCGGCGACCGGAGTTCTCCATGACCGAACGCACCGTGAGACAGATCATCGAAGGACACCAGCCCGTGACCGCGTCCGCCGACACCGCGGTGCAGGAGGCGGCGCGGCTCATGAAGGAGCACAACATCGGCGCACTGATGGTCGTGGACGGTGACAAGCTCGCCGGCGTCTTCACGGAGCGCGATGCGCTGTTCCGCGTGCTCGCCGGAGGGCTCGACGGCGCCACGCCGGTCTCCACCGTGATGACGGCCAACCCGAAGACGATTTCGCCTGACAGCCCTTTCTCCACCGCGCTGCACGTCATGCACGAAGGACATTTCCGCAACCTGCCGGTCGTCGAGGAGGGGCGCGTCGTCGGCGTCGTCTCAGTGCGCGACGCGCTCGGGCCGGAGCTCGAAGCGTTCGTGTATGAAATGCTGCGGCAGGATCAGATCCAGCAAGTGCTTGCATGACGTACGTCGTTCCCGCGCAGACGGGAATCAGGATCGAATGACGCAGGGTGCGCATTGACGCGCCGCGGAAAGCCGGGTCTCCATGGGAAAATTCGAAGGCAAGGTGGCGTTCCTCACCGGCGGCGGCGCAGGCATCGCGAAGGCGACGGCGAAACTCTACACGCAGGAAGAGGGTGTCCATGGGCGACATGTTCCGCGGCTGCGGCTGGTTCGTCTTCATCGACCTCATCAACGTGGCGATCCTCCTCGGCTTTCCGCAGATCATTCTCCTGATACCCCAGACCATGATCCACTAGCAGCGTGTCGGACTTTCCGTCCGAACACGCTACAAAAGGAAAGGAGGTTACGGAGGGAAACCTCGGTTTCCTTCTGTTCGTATGGCGGCGAGGCCCGAGCCCGAGGCGAGCGCCGCCTCCCCCTGGCGCGCCGTGTGCTTCTCCAGCGCGCTCCACACGCGCGCCGGACTGAAGGGCATGTCGAGGTGGTCGATGCCGAGCGGCCGCAGCGCATCGACGGTCGCGTTCGCGAGAGCGGGCAGCGACCCGCTGCATCCTGCTTCGCCGACGCCTTTCGCGCCGAGGGCGTTGGTCGGCGTCGGCACGTTGTGCTCGTGCACGCCCATCTCGCGGATCATGCCGGCGCGCGGCATGAAGTAATCCGAGAAGCTCGCGGTGAGGAGCTGCGCAGTCGCGGGATCGTAGACCGCGTGCTCGCCGAACACCTGTCCCGCGCCCTGGATCACGCCGCCGTGGACCTGGCCCGCGACGAGCGTCGGGTTGAGCACGTGGCCGAGATCGTCGACCGCGGTGTAGCGCTCGATCGTCGCGGTGCCGGTCTCCGGATCGACCTCGACTTCGGCGATGTGACAGCCGTTCGGGTAGCTCATGCCGAAGACGCCTTCCGCGGTGGTGTCGAGCGGATGCGGATCGGGTCCGGCGAGGGCTTGGGCGAGCTCGAGAAAGCCGATGGACGATTTGTCGGCTGCAGGCGAGGACGCCTGCGCTACCCGAAACCGTCCTTCGCTGTATTCCAGTCGATCTTCCGCGACGCCGAGCTTCGCTGCGGCGTGCGGCTTCGCGATCTCGATCAGCTTGAGTCCCAACAGCTTGAACGCGCTGCCGGTGCCGAGCGCGCCGCGCGAGCCGCCGGTGCCGTTGCCGACGAGATCGCCTTCGGGCGGCCGCGGATGGAAGCACGCATGCGTGGGATCGATGCCGAGCACTTCCGCGACGATCTGCGGAAACACCGTCTCGTGGCCCTGGCCCGACGACTGCGTGACGGCGAAGAGCGTCATGTTGCCGTCGGCGCCGAACTTCACGGCCACCTGGTCTTTCGGCGCCGCGCCGCCGCCGCCTGCTTCGAGATAGGTCGCGATGCCGATGCCGCGCAGTTTTCCCGCGGTCGCCGATTCCGCCTTGCGTGCGGGGAACCCCAACCAGTCGGCGCGCGCCATCGCGTCATCCATCACCGCCTCGAAATCGCCTGAATCGTAAGTGCTGCCGTTGGCGGTCTTGTACGGCATCGCATCGCGCGGAACGAAGTTCCTGCGCCGCAGCTCGATCGGGTCGAAACCGTGCTCGTGCGCCGCGTAATCGACGAGACGCTCGACGGCATAGGCGATGTCGGGCCGCCCCGCGCCGCGGTACGCCGACACCGGCGTCGTGTTCGTATATGCGAGGCGCGTGCGCGCGTACATCGCGGGAATGCGATAAACGCCGCCCATCGTCACCGTGATGTTCTTGGTCGCGATGAAGCTGCCGAAAGGCCCGCCGTAGGCGCCGAGGTCGGCGCGGTCGTTCCAGCGGATCGCGAGGAAGCGGCCCTCGGCGTCGAGTGCGAGCTCGCCGGTGAGCGAAAGCGCGCGGCCGTGGCAGTCGCTCATGAAAGTCTCGCCGCGGGTCGACACCCAGCGCACGGGCCGGCCGAGCTTTTGCGCGGCGATCATCAGCGCGAAGTACTCGGGATAGGCGCCGCCGCGCACGCCGAAGCTGCCGCCGACATCCTGTGCGACCAGCGCGATTTTGTCCTTGTCGACGCCGCTGACGCTGACGAGCGATCCTTTCATGCCGCCGATGCCCTGCAGCGGCAGGTGGAAGGTGTAGCGGCCGCTCTTTGCTTCATACACGACGGCGCACGCGCGCGGCTCCATCGCGTTGCCGACGAGGCGCTGGCTGTCCACGGTGAGCGTGCTCACGTGTTTCGCGCGCGCGAAGGCGTCCGCGACCGCTTGCGCATCGCCCGAATCGAACTCGAACGCGAGGTTTCCGGGCACGTCGTCGTGAAGCTGCGGCGCGCCCGGTTTCACCGCGTCATCGAACGTCGCGACCGCGGGCAGGTCGCGGTATTCGACGTCGATCAAATCGCGGGCGTCCTCGGCGATCGACGCCGTGTCGGCGACGATGAGCGCGACGGGCTCGCCCACGTAGCGCACCCGCCCCATCGCGAGCACGGGATGGAAGGGCTTGCGCAGCGCCTGTCCGTCGACGCCCGGATAGCTGACGATGTTGGGAAGCGATTTGAAGCCGGCAGCCCGCGCGTCGTCTCCCGTGTAGACGGCCTTGACGCCCGGATGCGCGAGCGCGCGGGTCGCATCGAGCCGCACGATTTCGGCGTGCGCGCGGTCCGCTCTGAGGAACGCGCCTTCGAGCTGATCGGGGAAATGCCAGTCCGCGCTGTAGCGGCCCTGGCCGGTGACGAGTCGGAAATCTTCGCGGCGGATCATGAGGGCAGTGAATGGTGAATAGTGAATGGTGAATCGTCGGAGGCGGAGCCGGTTGGAGCGCCT
>CAZULX010000407.1:0-4115 GCA_964621335.1 uncultured Streptomycetaceae bacterium | reverse complement strand
ATGGCGCTGTCGACGTTGGAGAGCGCGACCACCAGGTTCATCAGGATGAAGGGAAAGTAATGCAGCGCCTCGACGAAGATGACGCCGTTCAGCCCGTCCATGATGGGGATGGAGACGCCGAACGCATCGTTCAGGATCAGGTTCACCGAGCCGCTGCGCCCGAAGAGGAGCTGCATCGCGACCGCGCCCACGAAAGGCGGCATGATGAGAGGGAGTATTCCGAGCGTCTGGATGAGCAGTGCCCCGCGAAACTGGAAGCGCACCGTGAAGTACGCGAGCGGCACCGCGATCAGCGTCGCGAACACCACCGACAGGCCCGCGACGTACAGGCTGTTCCAGAACGATTCCCGCATGAGCGAGAGGTGGAAGAACGACTGGAAATGCGAGAAGGTGAGGCCGCCGCCAGGCTCGGTGAAGGCGACGTAGATCACCATCCCGACCGGGACGACGAGGAATGCGACGAGGAACGCCGCGATCAACAGGCCGACCGCGGCCTGGGCGGGGGTGTAGCCGCGCGCGCGTGGCGCGCTGGCCGGCGGCGCGGCCGCCGCCGCAGTGCTCATCTACTTTAGCGCGCCATTCCCGCGGCCTGGTTCGCGAGCTCGGCGGCGCGCACGTAGTTCTCGCGCGCCTTGCGACCCCAGTATTCCTCGAGCGCGGTCACTTCCTTGGCCCGCAGCGCGTCGCGCTTGGTCGTGCTGTAGAGCGCAAGGAAATCCTTCTCCTTCACTTTCGATTCGGACACGAGCGGCGTGAAGGCGAGCTCGCGCGCTTCGTCGAGCAGCTTCTGCGCCTGCGCGTTCTTCTTGCCCGCGAGCTTCGCGCTGGCACCGTGTATCGCCTTGGTCGCGGCGGCGAGCTCCTTGTGGCGGAAAGTGACGGTGTGATCGTAGAGACTGTTGACGATGTAGTAGCGCGAGCGCGACAGGTCGGAGTCGAAATTGACCTTGGCCTTGATCTTGCCGCCGAAGGGATTCGGATAATCCTTGGGCGCCTTGGCGTAGGTCGCGGGCAGCACCGGCAGGCGGCTGATCTTCGGATCGAGCAGCAGCTGCTGACCGTCGGGTGACAGCGCGAAGGCGATGAATTTCTTGCCGAGCTCGGCGTTCTTCGCGTTCGCGATCAAGCCGATGTTCGCCGGCACGATCGCCGTCACCGAGGGGTATACGAACTCCACCGGGAATCCCGAAGCCTTGGCGGAGAGGCCGAAGAAGTCGATGACGAGGCCGATGCCGAACTGGCCGTTGTTGACGCCGTCGGGGACGCCGAAGCTGCGCTCGGTGATCGCGGCGCTGTTCCCGCCGATCATCAGCACCTGACGCCAGCCTTCGGTCCACCCTTCGCCCTGCAGTATCGTTTCGACCGTGAGGTGCGTCGTGCCGGAGCGTGAAGGCGAGGAGATGGCGACGTGGCCGTGGTATACGGGCTTCACGAGGTCGACCCATTCCTTCGGCGGCGGCAGCTTGTTCGCCTTCATGTAGCGGGTGTTCCACATCAGGCCGTAGCCCGCCAGCGCCTGCCCGTAGTAAAAGCCTTTGGGGTCGTTCACCGGGTAGCTGCCGATCTTTCCGGGAACCGCCTTGTTCGCGCCGTCGAATTTCTGCAGCAGGTTCTCGCTCGCGAGCACTTCGAAAGCATCGGGCGCGGAGGCCCAGAAGATGTCGGGCTTGTTGGTCGCCGGGGCTTCGCGCACGTAGGCCACCGCCGCCGAGGTGCCCTTGTTCAGGATCTCGACCTTGACGCCGGGATTGCGCTGTTCGAAAGCCCTCTTGTAGACCTCGGTCAGGTCTTTTGGAAATGACGTGACGATCGATACGACCTGGGCATAGGCGCTCTGACACGTCAGCGCGGCGAGCAGGGCGGCGCCGAGAATACGGGCAAGGCAAAAGGCTTTCATGACAATTCCTCCTTGTTGTTTTCCCTCGCCCTCGACCTTCCGCCGCAGGGCAAGGGGAGATGCGAGCGCGTATGCGTCGAATGCGCATCCGCATGGACTCAGATCAATATTACAATTCCGTCCCCGCTAAAGCCAGAAGAGCGCCCCGGGCGCTCTTGAAATCGGCCTCGCAGCCCCAATACCAGACCAGAGTTTCAGGAGATTCCCATGTCAGAGACCCCCACCTCGCCCACGCGCGAGACGCTCGGCTTTCAGGCCGAAGTCAAGCAGTTGCTGAAGCTGATGATCCACTCCTTGTACAGCAACAAGGAGATTTTTCTGCGCGAGCTCATTTCGAACGCCTCCGACGCTTCGGACAAGCTGCGCTTCGAGGCGCTCACCGACAAGGCGCTGTACGAAAGCGACACCGAGCTGAAGATCCGCGTCGCCTTCGACGGACAAGCACGCACGATCACCGTCACCGACAACGGCATCGGCATGTCGCGGCAGGAAGTGATCGAGAACATCGGCACGATAGCCAAGTCCGGGACGCGCGAATTCTTCGACAAGCTGACCGGCGACGAAGCGAAGGACGCGCATCTCATCGGTCAGTTCGGAGTCGGCTTCTACTCGAGCTTCATCGTAGCGGACAAAGTGACGGTCGTGACCCGCCGCGCCGGCCTCACGCCCGAGCACGGCGTGAAATGGGAGTCCGACGGCAGCGGCGAGTATACGATCGAGATGGTCGAGCGGCCGCAGCGCGGCACCGAAGTGACGCTGCACCTGCGCGAAGGCGAGGACGAGCTCCTCTCGAGCTTCCGGCTCCGCTCGATCATCCGCAAGTACTCCGACCACATCACGCTCCCCATCCTGATGAAGAAGGAGGAATGGGACAAGGACAAGAACGAGAACAAGGTCACCGACGAAGACGAGACGGTGAATCAGGCGGGCGCCCTGTGGGCACGGCCGAAGTCCGAGATCACCGAAGAGCAGTATCACGAGTTCTACAAGCACGTCGCGCACGAGTTCGAGCCGCCGCTTAGCTTTACCCACAACAAGGTCGAAGGCACCAAGGAGTACACGCAGCTCCTGTATATCCCCGCACGCGCGCCTTTCGATCTATGGGACCGCGAGCATCGCCGCGGCATCAAGCTTTACGTGCGCCGCGTTTTCATCATGGAAGACGCCGAGCACCTGATGCCGGCCTACCTGCGCTTCGTCAAAGGCGTCATCGATTCCAACGACCTGCCGCTCAACGTCTCGCGCGAGATTCTGCAGGAGTCGCGGGACGTCGAGATGATCCGGGCGGGTTCGGTGCGGCGGGTCCTTTCGATGCTCGAGGACCTTGCGGAGAACCAGAAGGAGAAATACGCGACTTTCTGGAAAGAGTTCGGCCGCGCCTTCAAGGAAGGGCTCGGCGAGGACCACGGGAACCGCGAGCGCATCGCGAAGCTTGCGCGTTTCGCTTCCACCCACAAGGACAGCGAAGAACAGGACGTGTCGCTCGCCGATTACGTCGGCCGCATGAAAGAGGGGCAGGACAAGATCTATTTCGTCGCCGCCGAGAGCTTCGCCGCGGCGAAGAACAGCCCCCACCTCGAGATCTTCCGCAAGAAAGGGATCGAAGTGCTGCTGCTCTCCGATCGCGTCGACGAGTGGGCGGTCTCGTTCCTGACCGAGTTCGAAGGCAAGCCGTTGCAGAGCGTTGCCAAAGGTGGCCTCGACCTCGGCAAGCTCGCGGACGAGGAAGAGAAGAAAGAGCAGGAGAAGGAAGCGGGCGAGTACAACGACCTGATCGAGCGCATCAAGAAAGCCCTGGGCGAAAAAGTGAAAGACGTGCGCGTAACGCAGCGTCTCACCGAATCCCCGGTGTGCCTCGTCGCAGACGAGCACGACATGGGCATGCACCTCGAGCGGCTCCTCAAAGCCGCGGGGCAGAGCGTGCCCGGCTCGAAGCCGATACTCGAAGTGAACCCGCACCATGCACTGGTCGAGCGCCTGAAAAGCGAATCCGACGAGGCGCGCTTCAGCGACTGGAGCCAGGTGCTCTTCGACCAGGCGCTCCTCGCCGAAGGCGGCCAGCTCGAAGATCCTGCCGGTTTCGTGAAGCGCCTGAACCAGCTCATCCTCTCGCTACGCTCGTAGCTCGCCGGTAAACGAACGGAGGGAACCCCATGGTTTCCCTTCGTTACCTCGCTACGCTCGGCTCGCCGGTAAACGAACAGAGGGAACCCCATGG
>CAZULX010000406.1:0-3360 GCA_964621335.1 uncultured Streptomycetaceae bacterium | reverse complement strand
GACCGCCGCATACATCGTGATCATGGCGCCTATCATCGCGCCGATCGAAAAGATGATCGACAGCGTGAGCCCAAGGTAGCGTATGAAATTGGAGAGCGCCTTCGACTGGTCCTCGAAGAAAGTGCGCTCGCGCTTCACGTCGAGCGTCAGCCGCGGGTCGGCATCGAGCCTCTCCTTGATCGCGTCGAACGCGCTCGCGTCGGTGAGACGCGCGACGACCGACGAATACGCCTGACGGCGGAACGACTGCATGATCTGGTCGGCGTCGCCCCAGACTTCGGAATCGAAAGCCGACCCGTCGCTGTCGAAAATCCCGACCACGCGCCATTCGCGGCCGCCGAAGCGCAGGAGCGCGCCGACCGACGCGCCGTCGAAGCGCTCCGCGATGCTGCTGCCGACGATGATCTCGGCAGACCCGCGCCTGAAGGCGCGCCCCTGCACGATCCTGATCTGCGGCCGCAGCGCATAAGCCGCCTCCCCCACGCCGCGCGTTGTGACGTTTGTCGCCTGCCCGGAGTCGCGCTTGGGCAGCGTGATCAGTATCACTGCTTCCTTGGACACCAGGCGCTCGCCATTCGGACCGAGAGCGATCTCGGGTTGCGCCTCGATGAGCGAGGCCTGCGCACGATCGACGCCGCTCGAAATCTCGGCGCCCGCGCCGCGCCGCGTCACCAGGATGTTGTCGGGCTGACCGGTGGCAACGAGGGTGTCCCGCAGCCCGGTGTCGAGCATCTGCACCGCGGCGAAGACGAAAACAACGAGCGCCATGCCGCCCGCGGTGAGCGCGGTGGTGAGCTTGCGCGTCCACAGGTTGCGCAGCGTATAGCGGATGGGGATGACCATGGCTCAGCCGATCGCCCGCAGGCCTTCGACGATGCGAACGCGCGCGGCGCGCCGCGCGGGCAGCGCCGCGGCGATGACGCCCACCGCCACGGCGCACGCGACCTGCAACGCGACGGTCTCGCTGCTTACTTCGAACACAGGGAAAAGCGTCCCCATCTGCTGCGCGAACCAGTTGCCGACCGGGAAAGTCAACCCGACGCCGATCGCGCAGCCCACGAACGCGATCGCGAGCGACTCCCCGAAAATGAGCGCGCTCACGTACGACGGCGGGAAACCCAACGCCTTGAGCGTCGCGTACTCGCTCATCCTTTCGCGCGCGGTCATCGCCATCGTGTTCGCCATCACCGCGAGCATGATGAAAATCACCACGAAGGAGACGATGCGGACGGCGACCACGATCGCTTCGGTCTGCTTCACGAAGCCGATCTGGAAAGCCTGCTCGGTTTCGGTGAGGGTCTCCGCGATCGAGTTCCTGAACTGCTGGTCGATCGCTTCGCTGATCGCCGCTGCGCGGTCGACGTCGGCGACCGAGATCACGAATATGCCCACCTGGTTCGCGCGCAGCGGCGCGCGGGCGCGCATGGTCTCGTTCAGATAATCCCAGTGGAAGAAGAACTGAGACGTGTCGGTCTTCGCCTCCCCCGCGTCGTAGATCGCGCGCACCACGAATTCCCAGTTGCCGGGAAATATCGTGCCTTTGAGCGGCACCGCGTCGCCGATTTTCCAGCCATGGGTCTGCGCGAGCTTGCGCCCAACGACCGCGCCTTTGCGGTCGCGCAGGAACGCGCGGAACTCGTCCTCGGCGATGCGATACTCCGGAAACATCGAGAAATACGGCGCGGGCTCGACGGCGAACTGCGGAAAGAAATTCTTGGGCTCCTGATAGACGCCCGCGAACCAGTTCGCGGCGGCGACCGTCTTCACGCCTTCGACCGAGCGGATTTTCTCGCGGTAGTGGATCGGGAGCGGGACCACGAGCGAAACGGCGTTACGCGTAATCAGCCGGTCCGGCGCGGCGCCTTCGGCCCCGGCATACCACGCGTCGACGATGGTTTGCAGCAGTCCGAAAGAGAGGAACGCGACGACGAAGCCGAGCACGGTGAGGCCCGTGCGCAGCTTGTGGCGGAGCGCGTTACGCAGGATGAGCTTGAAAAAGTGCATCGCTCATTCGTCGGTCAGGACGCCTTTTTCCAGATGGCGCACGGTGCGCGCGTGGCGCGCGGCGCTCGGATCGTGCGTCACCATGATGATGGTCTTACCGAGCTCGGCGTTCATGCGGTCCATGAGGTCGAGGATCTCCTCGGCGGAAGCGCGATCGAGATCGCCCGTCGGCTCGTCGGCGACGAGTATGGTGGGGTCGGTAATGATCGCGCGCGCGATGGCGACGCGCTGCTGCTGCCCGCCCGAAAGCTCCGAAGGATAATGCTCCATGCGATCGGAGAGCGAAACCATCTCGAGCGCGGTCTCGACGTGGCGCTTGCGCACCGCGGCGGGTAGCCGCGTGAGCAGCAGCGGCAGCTCGACGTTCTCGAAAGCGGTCAGCACCGGCATCAGGTTGTAGAACTGGAAAATGAACCCGACGTGCTCGGCGCGCCAGTCCGCGAGCTCGGCTTCGGAAAGCTCGGCGATGTCGACGCCGCCGACGCGCAGGATGCCGCCATTGGGCTTGTCGATGCCGGCGATCAGGTTGAGCAGCGTGCTCTTGCCCGATCCCGACGGCCCCATCAGCGCCACGAAGGCGCCGGCCGGAATGTCGAGCGTGATGTCGTTCAGGACCGGGACGACCTGTCCGCCGCGGCGGTAGGACTTGGAGAGATTCCGGATTTCGACGAGGGGGCCGGCGCTCACTTGCTCGCCGTCGCCACCGCGATGCCGTCGCGCAGCCGTTCCGAAGGCTTGAGCACCACCTTGTCTCCCGCCTTGATGCCTTCGACCTGCACCAGGTCGCCGATCGCGGGTCCCAGCTTTACGGTGACCTCCGAAGCTTTCGAGTCTTTCACGACGTAGACGACCTTGCGGCCGTCACGCTCGACTACCGCGGAAGCGGGCACCGTAATGCGCGGCGTGTTCTCTCCCGCAGGCACTTCCTTGGCGAGGAAAGCGACTTTTGCGCTCATTTCAGGAAGGACCCGGACATCGGTTTCGATGAAGCGAATCTTGACCGTCACCGTCGCTTTCGAGCGGTCAACGGTGGGAACGGTGCGGTGCACTTCTCCGCGAAAGCGCCCCTCGGGAAGCGCGTCGAGCTGGATCTCGGCGGGCTGCCCGACTTTGACCTTGGCGATGTTCGCTTCGGCGACATCGGCTTCCACTTCGAGCGTGGACATGTCGGCCATCGTCACCACCGCCGCCTGCGAGCCGAGGGCGGAGGAAAAAGGCGTGATGACGTCGCCGACGTTCGCATTCTTGGTGAGCACGACGCCGTCGAAAGGCGCGCGAATGAGCGTCTGCTCGACCGCGACCTGCGATGCGCGATAGTTCGCGCGCGCTGCGGCGATTCCCGCGCGAAATCCGGCG
>CAZULX010000405.1:0-9595 GCA_964621335.1 uncultured Streptomycetaceae bacterium | reverse complement strand
TTTCCGCCGTAGCGCTTCTTGTCCCCGTCGCGCAGCTCGATCGCCTCGCGGCTGCCGGTCGACGCGCCCGAGGGCGACGCGGCCCGGCCGAGCACGCCCGACTCGAGCAGCACGTCGGCTTCCACCGTCGGATTGCCGCGGGAATCGAGTATCTCCCGCGCAATCACGTCCACGATCGCACTCATGCTTTCCTCTGATTGTTTGGGGTGCCGGGCACTAGCAGGTCCTCCGCGAATCCTGCACGCTTCACCGTGTCGTCGAGCCGCTTCAGCGTCTCCAGCAGCGCTTTCATATGCTGCAGCGGCCAGGCGTTGGGCCCGTCGGAGAGCGCCTGCTCCGGGTTCGGGTGCGTTTCCATGAAGAGGCCCGCGACGCCGCTTGCGACGGCCGCGCGCGCGAGCACGGGAATGAACTCGCGCTGGCCTCCGCTCGAGCTTCCCTGGCCTCCGGGGAGCTGCACCGAATGCGTCGCGTCGAAGACCACCGGGCAACCAGTCTCGCGCATGATCGCGAGCGAGCGCATGTCGGACACCAGATTGTTGTAGCCGAAGGAGGCTCCGCGCTCGCAGACCATGATCCTGTCTCCGGCCTGGCTGTCGTCCGGGTGCCGCTCGCGCGCGGCGTGCCGCGCTTTCTCCACCACGTTCTTCATGTCCGAGGGCGCGAGGAACTGGCCTTTCTTGATGTTGACGGGCTTGCCCGACGCGGCGACGGCCGAGACGAAATCGGTCTGCCGGCACAGGAAAGCGGGCGTCTGGAGCACGTCGACCGCCGCTGCGACGGCGTCGATCTCGTCGATCCCGTGCACGTCGGTCAGCACCGGCACGCCGAGCTCCTTACGCACCGCGGCCAGTATCTCCAGGCCTTTGTCCATGCCGAGCCCGCGAAACGATTTGATCGAGCTTCGATTCGCCTTGTCGTACGACGACTTGTAAATGAACGGAATGCCGAGCGCCGATGTGAGCGCCTTCAGCTCGCCCGCGGTGTCGAAAGCGAGCTGGCGCGATTCGACCACGCACGGTCCGGCAATCAGGAAGAGCGGCTGGTCGAGTCCCGCTTCGAATCCGCACAGCTTCATCGTTACAGCTCGTGCCTCAGCACGTCGAATCTCCCCTCGCCCTCCCTCATCCCTGACCCTCCTCCCGAAGGGGCAGAAAGAAGGGAAACGTGTGCCTCCCCTCGCCCTCCGGGAGAGGGGTCGGAGGTGAGGGATAGAGGGGGCGGGGGTGAGGGAAGAGCGAAGCTCATCAGGCGAAGTTCTGCATTCGCTCGGGCAGCGCGGGCTGCGTCGCGTCCGCGTGCCCGTTTCCGAGCGCGGCCTCGACGAACGCGGTGAAGAGCGGATGACCGGCGCGAGGCGTGGAGGTGAACTCCGGATGGAACTGGCAGCCGACGAACCACGGGTGCCCGGGAAGCTCGATCATCTCGCACAGCGATTCGGTCCCCAGCGATACGCCGCTCATCCTCAACCCGGCATCCTGCAGCCGCGGCAGGTAATGATTGTTGACTTCGTAGCGGTGGCGGTGGCGCTCGGTGATGCGCTCCGCGCCGTAGATCGAAGCGGCGAGCGAACCCGGTTGAAGCGCGCATTCCTGGCCGCCGAGGCGCATCGTGCCGCCCAGGTCCGAGCCGAGGTCGCGGCGCTCGACGCGGCCGTCGCGGTCCTGCCACTCGGTGATGAGCGCGATCACCGGATGCGGGGTCTCGGGCTCGAACTCGGTGCTGTGCGCCCCGGAAAGACCGACGACGTGGCGCGCGTACTCGATCACCGCGAGCTGCATGCCGAGACAGATGCCGAGGTAGGGAACGCGGTTCTCGCGGGCGTAGCGTATCGCCTGGATCTTGCCTTCGACGCCGCGCTTGCCGAATCCGCCGGGAACGAGGATCGCATCCATCTGTGCGAGCACCTCGATGCCGCACTTCTCGATGCTCTCCGAATCGATGTAATGGATCTTGATCCGGGCACCGGTGTGTATGCCGGCGTGGATCAGCGCTTCGGAGAGCGATTTGTACGACTCGGTCAGATCGACGTACTTGCCCACGAGCGCGATGGTGACGGTGCGCCGGGGATGCTCGAGCGCGTATACCAGGTCGTCCCATTCCTTGAGATTCGCAGGCGGCGGATCGAGACCCAGTCTGCGGCACACGATGTCGTCGAGCTTCTGCGCGTGCAGATTTCCGGGGATCTTGTAAATGCTGTCCACGTCCACGCCCGAGATCACGGCCTCCACGCCCACGTTCGTGAAAAGCGCGATCTTGCGCCGTTCGTCGTCCGGCAGCGGGCGGTCGGCGCGGCAGAGCAGCACGTCGGGCTGGATACCGATCTCGCGCAGCTCTTTCACCGAGTGCTGGGTCGGCTTGGTCTTGATCTCGCCGGCCGAGGCGATATACGGAACGAGCGTCAGATGGATGAAGCACGCGTTCTCGCGGCCCACTTCGATCGCCATCTGCCGGATCGCCTCGAGAAAAGGCAGCGATTCGATGTCGCCGACCGTGCCGCCGATCTCGACCAGGGCGATTTGCGCCTCACCCGCCCCGCGCCGGATGAACTGCTTGATCTCGTCGGTGATGTGCGGAATCACCTGCACGGTGCCGCCCAGGTAATCCCCGCGCCGCTCCTTACGGATCACGCTTTCGTAGATCTGACCCGCGGTGAAGTTGTTGCGCTTGCTCATTTTTGCCTGAACGAAGCGCTCGTAATGTCCGAGGTCGAGATCGGTCTCGGCGCCGTCCTCGGTAACGAAGACCTCGCCGTGCTGGAACGGGCTCATCGTCCCCGGATCGACGTTGAGATACGGGTCGAGCTTCACCATCGAGATCTTGATGCCGCGCGATTCGAGAATGGCGGCGAGGGAGGCGGCGGCGATACCTTTGCCAAGGGAGGAAACCACACCACCAGTGACAAAGATGAATTTGGTCATCACATAAGTATCAGCGCGTTTGCGCATTTTATCGCGCAATCGCGCCTCGAGTCCAACGAAATAGCCCTAGGTTTTCGGATTATTCCGGGCGAGGTAAAGCCACGTTTCCACGACGCTGTCGGGATTGAGCGAAAGGCTTTCTATGCCTTCGTCCATGAGCCACTTCGCGAGGTCCGGGTGGTCCGACGGACCCTGGCCGCAGATCCCGACGTACTTGCCCGCCTTGCGGCACGCCTGTATCGCGAGGTGCAGCATATGCTTCACCGCCGGATCGCGCTCGTCGAAGGCGTCGGCGATGCTGCCGCCCGCGTCGCGGTCGAGGGCGAGCGTCATCTGCGTCATGTCGTTGGACCCGATCGAAAATCCGTCGAAATGCTCGAGGAACTGCTCCGCGAGCACCGCGTTCGCCGGGATCTCGCACATCATGACGATGCGCAAGTCCTGCTCGCCGCGCTTCAACCCGTTTTCGCCGAGGACGGCCAGCACCTTGCGCGCTTCATCGACCGTGCGCACGAAGGGCACCATGATTTCGACGTTGGTGAGGCCCATTTCTTCTCGCACCTTCTTCAGCGCCCGGCACTCGAGCTCGAAGCACTGGCGGAAAGCCGGCGAGATGTAACGGGAGGCGCCGCGGAAGCCGAGCATCGGATTCTCTTCGCGAGGCTCGTAGCGCGCGCCGCCGGTCAGGCTCGAATATTCGTTCGACTTAAAGTCCGAAAGCCTCACGATGACCGGCTTCGGCCAGAAAGCCGCGCCGAGCGTGGCGATGCCTTCGGTGAGCTTCTCGACGTAGAACTCGACCGGATTGGCGTAACCCGCGGCGTGCTCCTCCACGGCAACGCGCAGGTCGGCCGGCAGATCGGGGTACGCGAGCACGGCACGCGGATGCACGCCTATCATTCGCGCGATGATGAACTCCAGCCTGGCGAGCCCCACGCCTTCGTTCGGCAGGCGCTGGAACTCGAATGCGAGCTCGGGGTTGCCGACGTTCATGGTGATCTTGACCGGCGCCTTGGGCATTTTCGAAAGCGAGAGATCGATGACTTCGGTCTCGAGGATGCCACGGTAGACGAAGCCCGTGTCGCCTTCGCAACAGGAGACCGTGACGGGCTTTCCGTCCCGGAGGACGCGAGTGGCATCGCCGCAGCCGACGACCGCCGGAATTCCCAGCTCGCGCGCGATGATCGCGGCGTGGCAGGTGCGCCCGCCGCGGTTGGTCACGATCGCCGCCGCTCGCTTCATGACCGGCTCCCAGTCCGGGTCGGTCATGTCCGTGACGAGCACGTCGCCTTCGCGCACCCGATCCATTTCGGCCGCGCCTGAAACCAGCCGCACGTTGCCGCTGCCGATGCGCTGCCCGATCGAGCGGCCGGTGGCGAGCACTTCCGAGCGCTCCTTCAGGCGATAGCGGCGGAGCATGTCGACGCCCTCGCCCGCTTTCACCGTCTCGGGGCGGGCCTGGAGCACATAGAGCTTCCCGTCGAGACCGTCCTTGCCCCACTCGATATCCATCGGCCGGCCGTAGTGCCGCTCGATGATGAGCGCATAGCGGGCGAGCTCTTCGACTTCGGCATCGGTGATCGAGAAGCGCCGGCGCTCGTCTTCCGGGACCTGCACGGTTCGCACGGACTTCCCGGCCTGCGTCGCGTCGCCGTAAGTCATCCGGATCGCCTTCGATCCGAGCCCGCGGCGCAGGATCGCTTTTTTTCCCGCCTCGAGCGCGCGCTTGTAGACGTAGAACTCGTCCGGATTCACCTGGCCCTGGACGATCGTCTCGCCGAGCCCGTAGGCCGACGTGATCAGGACCACCTGGTCGAAGCCCGATTCGGTGTCGAGCGTGAACATGACGCCGCTCGCGGCGAGATCGCTCCTCACCATGCGCTGCACGGCGGCGGACAGCGCGACATCGTCGTGCGCGTAGCCTTTGTGCACGCGATACGAGATCGCGCGGTCGTTGTAAAGCGAAGCGTAAACGTGCTTCACCGCCTCCAGCACGTGCTCGAGGCCGTGCACGTTGAGGAAGGTTTCCTGCTGACCGGCGAAAGAGGCATCGGGAAGGTCCTCCGCCGTCGCCGAGGAGCGCACCGCGAAAGTCGCCTCATCGGAGGAGCCCGCTACGAGCGCCTTGTAGCGTGCCGCGATCTCCTGCTCGAGGGCCGCGGGGAAAGTCTGCGCGAGCATCCAGCCCCGGATCTCCTCACCGGCGGCGGCGAGTGCTTTCACGTCGTCGGCGTCGAGCGCAGCCAGCCGCTCCGAGATGCGCCTGTCCAGCCCTTTCTGCGACAGGAACGTGCGGTAGGCGTGCGCCGTCGTCGCGAAGCCGCCCGGGACCCTGACTCCCGCGCCGCCGAGCTGGCTGATCATTTCTCCGAGCGAAGCGCTCTTGCCGCCGACGGACGCAACATCGCTCATGCGAACTTCGGCGAGATCGAGCACCAGAGGATCATTCATAGGTCACCGTGGGTTTCTGCGGGCGGGGTAAACGCGACATTTTACCGAAAGCATCACCTATACTCCGTTTCATGAGTGCCCCCCGGAAGCGCGCCGCCTATTTCATTTCCGACCGCACCGGCATTACCGCCGAAATGCTGGGCCACAGCCTGCTTACGCAGTTCGATACCGTACCGTTCCAGGAAGTCACCCTGCCTTTCGTCGATACGGTCGAAAAAGCGCACGAGATCGTGACGCGGATCAACGAGACTGCCGTCACCGACGGGGTGCGGCCGATCGTCATCAGCACGCTCGTCAACACCGAGATCGCCGAGATCGTGGGCGCCGCCAATGCGCTTTTTCTCGACTGCTTCGAGATCTTCATCTCGCCGCTCGAGAAAGAGCTGGGCGTGCGCGCTTCGCACGCGATCGGCCGCAGTCACAGCGTCAACGACCTCGTCAACTACTACCATCGCATCGACGCCGTGAATTACGCGCTGGGGCACGACGACGGTCTCGCGACCCGCGACCTCGCCGATGCCGACATCATTCTCGTCGGGGTATCGCGCTCGGGCAAGACGCCCACCTGTTTATACATGGCCATGCAGTTCGGCATACGCGCTGCGAACTACCCGCTGGTTCCCGAGGACTTCAGCACTATGCAACTGCCGGGCCAGGTGCGCCCGCTGCGCGGCAGGCTGCGCGGCCTCACGATCAAGCCCGAGCGGCTGCAGCAGATACGCAACGAGCGGCGTCCGGGAAGCAGCTACGCGACGCTCGCCAATTGCGAGTTCGAAGTGCGTGAAGCCGAAGCCCTCATGCGCCAGGAAGGCATCCCTTACCTCGATGCCACCAGCAAATCGGTCGAGGAGCTCGCGACGACGATACTGCACGAAGCGAAGCTGGTGCGCCGGATCTACTGAGAGAGCTGCCGCACGCGCTCGAACAGGCACACCGCCACGGCGGCCGCGACGTTGAGCGATTCCGCGGGACCGGGCATCGGGATGCGCACGCGCTCGTGCGCGAGGCCGGCAAGGATGCGGCTGAGCCCCGCGCCTTCGTTCCCGAAGAGCAGCGCCACGCGGCCGCGCAAATCGGTCGCATAAAGCGCCGCGGCGCCGTCTTGCGATGCCGCAAGCACTTTTCCGGGGTAGGCGCGCACGAGCGCTTCGAGGTCGGCGCTTTCGTATATCCGCAGCGCGAAATGGGCGCCCATCCCGGCGCGAAGCACGCGAGGCGACCACGCGTGGACGCAGGCGCGCGACAGATAGACTTCCTGCATGCCCGCCGCCGCGGTGGAGCGCAGAATCGAACCCAGGTTACCGGGGTCCTGCAGATCTTCGAGCATCACGCACGGCCCCGGATCGGGGGGCGGTGCAGGCGCGCGCGGCGTGTCGATGACGGCGATGACGCCGGTCGGCGTCGTCACCGACGAGAGCTCGCGAAAGAGCCCGTCGGCGAGCACCAGCGGCTCCATCGCCATGCGCGCGAGCAAGGACGCGATTTCAGGCTCGCTCGACCCGGATTCGCTCACCACGATCTCCCGCGGCGCGCCCCCATGCTGGAGAAACGCGCCGACGAGGTGAACGCCGTCGAGCAGCGAGCGCCCGGCCTTGCGCCGCTCCCGCGACGAATGCTGGAGCTTCACCAGCGCCCGAAAGTGAGGATTCTCCGGCGAGGTGATCTTTTTCGTCATGCCGCGCAGGTGCGAAAGCCCGCGAATACATCGCGGCGATCGGGCGTATAGAAATTGCGCCACGTATTGCGGATCAACGACGCGCGGGTCGCATGGCAGCCGCCGCGCAGCACCTTGTGGTCACCGAACCAGGGCTCCGAATATTCCCGGTACGGATCGGCGACGAAACCGGGATAGGGCCCGAACGCATCTTCCGTCCATTCCCAGACGTTGCCGATCATCTGCCGGCAGCCCCACGCGCTGTCTCCCGCAGCGAGAGCGCCGGCGCTGATCGGGCCGGGCACCGCACCGAAGAGATTGGCGCGCTCCGCCGTGGGCGCGGCGTCCCCCCACGGGTAACGCCTTTTCCGTTCGCTTCCCTCCGGCCCGGTCGCGGCGGCGAATTCCCATTCCGCCTCGGTCGGCAAGCGGCGCCCCGCCCACGCGCAGTACGCGCGGGCCTCGTACCAGTTGACGTGCATGACAGGCGATGCAGGAGCGATCGCTTCGATTGCAGCGTAGCGGCGCTCGAGCCACGCCCGCCCTTGGCGCTGCCAGTAGACCGGGGCTTCTGCGTCTGCGCGAACGCGCCACGCCCAGCCTGCGGGGCACCAGAGCTCGCGCCGCGCGTATCCCCCGTCGTCCACGAAGGCGGCGAACTCGCCGCTCGTCACCGCCGCGCGCGCCATTCGAAAAGGCGCGACGCGCACCGGATGCGCCCATTTCTCGTTGTCGAAAACGAACCCGTCGCCGCGGTCTGCGCCCAGCAGGAATTCGCCCCCTGCGATCTCGACGTCGCCCAGGCGCGACTCGTCACGATCGTCGTGCAGCGGGTTTTCCCGCTTGGGCGGCGCGCGATACGCGAGCGTCTGGCGGGTGTAAGTGAACGCCTCGGCGTGCATCTCCTCATGAAATGCAGCGAGCCGCACGAAATAATCGAGATTGCGATCGGGTGCGCCATGCGCTAGGCGCTCGCCCACGCGCTCGAGCACCGCCTGCATATAGCCCAATGTCGCCTGAAATGTCGGGAGCGGAAGATCCCAGCGCGCGTCGTGAGGCACCGTCGAGGAATCGTACAGGGCGTCGGCGCCGCTCAGCATCGACGGCGTCAGGCTGGCATCGCCGCGCCTGCGCAGGCACCAGCGCTCCTGGAACCAGCCCAGATGCCCGATCTCCCACAGCGGGGGATTCACGATCGCGAGCCGCGGGCCGAGAAGCTGCTCGCCCGAAAGATCGGAAACCAGCGCAACGGTCCGGTCGCGTGCATCGGTGAGCATTTGTTGCAGCGGTGTCATGGCATTTCGGCGTCCGGGCTTGCTATAGTGCGGCCACAGTGTAGCGCGGCCTTCGCACGTGAAAATCTCGATCGTCACACCCGCAGCGGCCGGTTCGCGCAACGGAAACCGCAACACCGCCACCCGCTGGGCCGCTTTCCTCCGCGAGCTCGGGCACAAGGTCGCTGTCGAGCAGCAGTGGAGCGGAACGGCCGCCGATCTCATGATCGCGCTGCACGCAAGACGCAGCCATCGCTCGATCCGGCGCTACGCCGAAGCCCTCCCCGAACGCCCGCTGGTGGTCGTGCTCACGGGCACAGACCTCTACCGCGACATCGCGCACGACCGCGACGCGCAGGCGTCGCTCGCTCTCGCCATGCGGCTCGTCGTGCTCCAGGAGCTCGGGGCGAAAGCGCTCCCACGCGCCCTGCGTGCGAAAACACGCGTGATCTATCAGTCCGCCGCCGCGATAGCGCCGCCCGCTCAACTCGCCTCCTGCTTCGAAGTGGTCGTCAGCGGGCACCTGCGTGAGGAGAAGGATCCGTTCAGGACGCCCACGGCGCTCGCGCACCTGCCGGCCGAAAGCCGCATCCGGGCCACGCATCTCGGCGGTGCGTTGAGCGGCGCGATGGCGCGCGAAGCGCGGGCCTGGATGGCGCGCGAGCCGCGTTACCGCTGGATGGGCGAGCTGCCGCGCGCCCGCGCGTTGCGCGTGCTCGCGAGAAGCCGGCTCATGGTGATCAGCTCGCGCATGGAAGGGGGTGCGAACGTGGTGTGCGAGGCGCTCGCGTGCGGCGTGCCCGTGATCGCTTCGCGGATTCCAGGCAACGTCGGCATGCTCGGTGCCCGCCATCCCGGTTATTTCGCAGCCGGGAACGATCGTGCGCTCGCGCGGCTCCTTGCGCGCGCCGAGCGCGACGCCGACTATTACGAGCGACTGCGGCGCTCGTGCGCGGCGCGCTCGGTCCTGGTGGAGCCGGAACGCGAGCGCGCTGCCCTCGCGCGGCTGATCGCGGAGCTCAGCAAACCGGGCATCAGGCGGCGCGCACGCGGCTGAGCAGCGGCAGGATCGCCGCAGCGGCTTTTTCCTCGGTGTTCTGGCGCAGCGCGATGCGTATCGCTTCGAAGCGCGCGTCTAGCCTCGCCCGCCCATCTTCGTCCGACACCAGGGCGACGAGCGCCGCCGCGAGCTTCTCGGGTGTCGCATTCTCCTGCAGGAGCTCGGGCACGATCCTCTCGCCGGCGAGTATGTTGGGCATGCCCGCGTGAGGCAGATACGCGCGGCGCTGCATGAT
>CAZULX010000404.1:0-5896 GCA_964621335.1 uncultured Streptomycetaceae bacterium | reverse complement strand
CCCCTCGAGCTGAAGCGCCTGATCCGCCGGGGCCAGCGCGGCGAGAGCGTCGCCATCTTCCCGCAGGGGCGCGTGTCCACTACGGGCGGCGTCATGAAGGTCTACGATTCCGCCGGTCTCATCGCTGCGCGCTGCGATGCGCACATCGTCCCGGTGCACATCGCCGGCACTCTGTATTCCCGCTTTTCCGCTGTCGGCGGCAACTATCCGCGACGCTGGTTCCCGCGTGTCGTGCTCACGATCCAGCCCGAGGTGAAGCTCGCGAAGGCCGATGCCCTGCACGCACGCGAGCGCCGCCGCAATCTCGCGGACGAGATGCTCAAAGTGATGCAGCGAATGACGTTCGACGCGAGGCCGCGTCAGACGCTGTTCGGGGCGTTCGTGGATGCGCTCGAGCTCCACGGGCGCTCGACCCGCATCGTCGAGGACGCGCGCCAGCAGCCCGAGTCGTACCAGCAACTGCTCAAGACGGCGCTCGCGGTAGCGCGCGTGGTCTCGAGAGTGAGCGGTGAGCGCGAAGTCGTGGGCGTGCTGCTTCCCAATCTGTCGACGACGGTTGCCCTCGTGCTGGGGCTCACGGCGATGCGGCGCGCGGCGGCGATGCTCAACTATAGCGCCGGACCCGAAGCGATGAACGCCGCCTGCGTCGCGGCGGGAATCAGGACGGTGATCACGTCGCGGCGTTTCATACAGGTTGCGCGGCTGGAAGCGGGCGTACGCGCGATGCAGGGCGTCGAGCTGATCTACGTCGAAGACCTGCGATCGAGGCTCGGCGCCGTGGACAAGCTGTGGCTCGTCGCGCGCGCTCTCAGGAAGCCCCGCAGCGTCGTGCCGCGGGGCGACCCCGCGGACATCGCGATCGTGCTCTTCACGTCCGGGTCGGAAGCGCGTCCGAAGGGCGTCGCGATCTCGCACGACGCGATGCTGGCGAACATCGCGCAAATGCGCGCGGTGATCGATTTCGGTCCGAACGACAAGTTCTTCAACGCCTTGCCCATGTATCACACGTACGGCCTCACCGCGTGCACCCTGATGCCCATCCTCACCGGGACGCCGCTCTTCCTGTACACGACCCCGCTCCACTACCGGCTCATACCGGAGCTCGCGTACACGCGGGACTGCACCTACATGTTCGGCACGAGCACTTTTCTCGGCCACTACGCGAGGCAGGCGCATCCTTACGACTTTTACCGCGTGCGCGTCGTGATCTCGGGCGGCGAGAAGCTCAACCCCGAAGTGGCGCAGCTGTGGGCGGAGAAGTTCGGGCTGCGCATCATGGAAGGCTACGGGGCGACCGAATGCGGGCCCGCGATGTCGTTGAACACTCCCCTCAATTACAGGGAAGGCACCGTGGGGCGCTTTCTGCCGGGGACCGAATGGCGCCTTGCGAGCGTGCCGGGAATCCAGCAGGGGAGCGCGCTGCACGTGCGCAGCCCGAGCCTGATGAGCGGCTACTATTTCTACGAGCAACCCGCGGAGCTCCATCCGCCCCGCTCGGAAGTCGGCGTGGGCTGGTACAACACCGGGGACGTGGTCGACGTCGACGGCGACGGCTACGTGACGATACTGGGCCGCGTCAAGCGCTTCGCCAAAATCGCAGGCGAGATGGTGTCTCTCGAGCTGATCGAGCGCATCGCCTATACCGCCGCCCCGAATCACAAGCATGCCGCGACGGTCGAGCAGGTGAGCGGGAGCGGCGAGAGCACTGTCCTTTTCACCACCGACCCGGCGCTCGACCGCATGACGCTCGTCAAGGCGGCGCGCCAGATTGGTGCGCAGGATCTCGCCGTGGCGCGGCGCATCGTGAAAGTCGCTTCACTGCCGCTGCTGGGCAGCGGGAAGACCGACTACGTCTCGTTGAAGCGCATGACCACGAAAACAGCGTGAGGGCCCGCGGATCACGCCGGTCGGCCGGCACGGGCGCAACACTGGAATAGTGCGCCGCGCCCACGTGTTATAGGATGTGCGGCGAGCGCCGCACCGCCCCATAACTCGAACCAGGAGGAACCATGAACCAGAGACTTGTTTCCGCGGCTGCCGTCGTCGCGGTGCTGAGCGCGGCGTATACCGTGCCGGCGAGCGCGCAGGCGAAGCCCGACGTCCTCGTGAAGCAGCGGCAGTCAGCGATGGTTTTGCAGGGCAAGTATTTCTTCGGGCATCTGCGCCCGGTGGCCCAGGGTAAGATCCCCTATGACGCCGCGCTGGTCGCGCGCAACGTGGCTTTCCTCGACGCGCTCGCCAGGATGCCGTGGGACGGTTTCGCGCCCAGCACCAAGGGCATAAAAAGCCAAGCCGCTCCCGCCGTATTCAGCGAGCCGGCGAAATTCAAGGAGGCGGCCGACGGCTTCCAGGCCGAAGTGACCCGGTTGAGCGAAGTCACCCGGAAAGGGGACGAGTCTGCGATACGCGCTCAGATCCTCGCCGTCAACAAGACCTGCGGGTCCTGCCATGACGACTTCCGCGAGCGCAAGTAACGTTCCATCGGCGCGAGAGGCCCCGCTGCGGCGGGGCTTCTTTTTTGAGGGCGCAGCGTGCCGCGCGTGGCTGGCGCGCGGCCTGCTGCTCCTGGCGAGCGGAGTCATGACGAGCGCGAACGCGCAGGGCGATCCGAAGCGCGGCGAATATCTCGCCAAAGCCGGCGGCTGCATCGGCTGCCATACCGATACGAAGAAGGACGCCCCGGCGTTCGCCGGCGGACGCGCGCTCAAGACGCCTTTCGGGACTTTCTACGGCCCCAACATCACGCCGCACCCGCAGGCGGGCATCGGACGCTGGAGCGAGGCCGATTTCATACGCGCGATGCGCCGCGGCGAGCGGCCCGACGGCGCCAACTATTTCCCCGCTTTCCCCTATCCGTCGTTCACGCAGATCACCGACGAAGACCTGCGCCATCTGTGGGCTTATCTGCGCGCGCTGCCCGCAAACGGCAGGGCGAACCAGCCGCACGATCTCGGCTTCCCGTACGGCTGGCGCCCTCTCGTCAGCGTCTGGAAGTGGCTCTATTTCACGCCCGGGCAGTCTGCGCCCGCGGCCGGTGCGGATGCGCTCGTCGACCGCGGCCGATATCTGGTGCACGCGCTCGGCCATTGCGGCGAGTGCCACACGCCGCGCAATTTTCTGGGAGGCTCCGACAAGGAGCGCCTGCTCGCGGGTGGAAAAGGGCCAGAGGGCAAACGGATACCCAATCTCACGCCGACGCGGTTGAAGACCTGGAGCGATCCGGACCTGAAGGAGTTCCTCCTGACCGGCACCACACCCGACGGAGACAGCGCCAACGAGACGATGGAGGAAGTGGTCCGCAACACCACGAGCAAGCTCACGCCCGACGACCTGCAAGCGCTCATCGCATACCTGCGCACGGTGCCACCGCTTGCGGAGGAGCCCAGAGAGAAGAAATAGCTTACGCGGGGCGGCGGAGCGTTCACCGGGCGCGTAATGCCTGGCCGCGTCAGCGCCGGGCATTTACTCCGGCGCGCCGCGCCGGTTTTTCTTCAGCGCCCCGCGCCGCTTCTTTTCCTCGATCCGCCGCTCGCGCGAGGCGCGAGTCGGAACGGTTGCCCGGCGGCGCTTCACCGGTTGCGCGGCTTTGCGCACGAGCTCGACCAGGCGCGCGCGCGCGTCGGCGCGATTGCGGCTTTGCGAGCGGAAGCGCTCGGCGGTGATGACGATGACGCCGCTCGCGGTCGCGCGCGTGCCCGCGAGCCGTAGGACTTTCGCGCGCACGCGCTCGGGCAGCGACGGCGAGCTTGCCGCGTCGAAGCGCAGTTGAACGGCGGTAGCCACCTTGTTCACGTTCTGCCCGCCGGGGCCCGAGGCTCGAACGAAGCGCTCCTCGATCTCGGATTCGTCGAGGGCGATCTGGTCGTTGATCCTTATCGTCACGCCATTGAGTCTCGCGAAGCGGGCGATGCATGGGCCGCTCGCCTCGGCGAGCCGCCGTCGCTCTCGGGTTAGAATAAGGCGATCTTATCAGCGTTCGATCGTCGCTCTCGAGAGAGGCTCCAATGAAAACCGTTATGCGTTGGATAGTCCCCGTGTCGTTCGCGGCTGCTGCGGCGATCGCGCACGCTCACCATGGCTGGAGCGAGTACGACAGCTCGAAGCCGCTCAAGGTCTCAGGCGTGATCAAGGAGTCGGGCTACGAGCATCCGCACGGGCACGTGCGGCTCCAGGCGCCGGACAAGACGTGGTTCGTCGTGCTTGCGCCGCCGTCGCGCATGACGCGGCGCGGTCTGCCCGCATCCGAGCTCAAGCCCGGAAGCAAAATCGAAGTCGTCGGTTACGCCAATCGCAGCAAGCCTGAAGAGATGCGCGCCGAGCGCATCACCGCCGGCGGCAAGACGATAGAGCTGCGCTGATGGAGCACGCGGCAGCAGCGGGGCCGGTCGCCGCGCTGGAATCCTTGCCGCTCGCCGTCGCGATGCGCCAGGACCTGTGGCTCTATCCGATCGTCGAAATCGTTCACATCTCCGGGTTCGTCGTGCTCGTGGGGTCGATCGTGGTTCTCGATCTGCGGCTGCTCGGCGTTTCCAGGTCGCTTCCGGCGCGCGCGCTCGCCCGCCACGTGCTGCCGTGGACGCTCGGCGCACTCCTCATCATCGTCCCGAGCGGCCTGCTCATGTTCATGGCGCACGCGTCGGATCTCGTATCGAACGGGGCTTTTCAGGTGAAGCTCGCGCTGCTGCTTGCGGCGGCGCTCAATGCCGGCATTTTCCACACGGGCGCTTTCCGCAGCTACGCGCAGTGGGATCGCGACGTGAGCCCGCCCGCGGCGGTCAAGGCGCACGCCGCTGCTTCACTCGTGATCTGGTTCGGTGTGATCACGTGCGGCCGTCTTCTCGCCTACGTATGACGGCGCGATGGGGTTACGCGCTGGGAGCGCTCGTGTGCGCGTCGCTCCTGGGCTTCGCGTACTACCTGCAGTACTTCGACAATCAGGAGCCGTGCCCGCTCTGTATCCTGCAGCGCGTCGCGTTTCTCGACATGATGCTGGTATTCGGCGTCGCGGCGCTCCACGGCCCGCGTCGTCGCGGCGCGATCGTCTACAGCGGCCTGCTCGTCGTCATGGCGGCGATGGGTGCTGCGATCGCCGGGCGCCAGGTGTGGCTGCAGCACCTGCCGCCGGACAAGGTGCCCGCGTGCGGCCCGGGGCTCGAATACATGCTCGAGCGCTTCCCGCTCGCCGACGCGCTGCAGAAAATCTTCGCGGGCTCGGGTGAATGCGCCGAAGCATCGTGGCGCTTCCTCGGGCTCACGATCGCCGGATGGTCGTTGGTGTGGTTCGTCGTGCTGGGGGCGCTCGCCGTTTACGTCGCGCTGCGTGCGCCGCGCGCGGGCACGCGGCTTTGAGCGGGAGCGGAAACGAATCACCGGCCCGGCGATGCACCGGGCGCGCGAGCTTACGCCGGAATGTCCGGCGTCAATTGTCGTTCGAGCAGAGCGATCTGGTCTTTGAGGTGAAGCTTACGCTTCTTGAGGCGCTGCAGTTGGAGCTGGTCCTGGATAGCACTTGCTGAAAGGCGGGAGATGACGTCATCGAGGTCTCGGTGCTCGAGGTGCAGCTGATCGATACGCTGCCGGAGCACTTCGCCGTCGGCCATATGTATCATGGGTGAATTCCTCCATACCGACTTGACGTGTTCAGTATAGACCCAAAAAAACCAAAAAACGAGGGTGCGGCGAAGCTTTACCGCCGTGCTCGGGATGGGGCTTAACGCCCTGTTTTTACTGAGGTAGCTATGGAGGCCGGAGCGGCCTCCGAACCTCCGGGAGGCATTCCATGTCGCTGGTGATCAACGTGAACGGCTCGACGCGCGAGGTGGTCGCGGACGCCGAAACGCCGCTGCTGTACGTGCTGCGCAACGATCTCGATTTGAAAGGCGCGCGCTATGGCTGC
>CAZULX010000403.1:0-4671 GCA_964621335.1 uncultured Streptomycetaceae bacterium | reverse complement strand
GCGCGCCGCCGCCGCGCCGAAGTCTCGAACGAAGCGGATTTCTACGGCTCGATGGACGGCGCGAGCAAGTTCGTGCGCGGCGATGCGATCGCCGGCATCCTCGTTCTCGTCATCAGCCTCTTCGGCGGTTTCATGATCGGCGTCATGCAGCACGACATGCCGGCCGCCGCCGCGGCCAAGACTTACGCGCTGCTCACGATCGGCGACGGCCTGGTCGCGCAGATTCCCGCGCTCATCATCTCCACGGCGGCCGGCCTGGTCGTGAGCCGCGTCGGCAGCGAGCAGAACATGAGCCAGCAGCTCGCGGCACAGCTCATGAACCGCGCGCAGCCTTTCGCGATCACCGCCCTGATCATCGGCGTGCTCGGGCTCGTGCCGGGAATGCCGCACCTCGCATTCATCGCGCTTGCCGGCGGTCTGGGCGCCGTCGCCTACTACATCCACAAACGCCAGCGCGCCGCCGACGTGACCGAGACCGCAGTCGCGCCGGTGGCGGCCCCCGCGGAGAACATCGATGTCGGCTGGCAGGACGTGACGCCGGTCGACCTCCTCGGCCTCGAAGTGGGTTACCGCCTGGTGCCGCTGGTCGACCGCGGCCAGGACGGCGAGCTCTTGCGCCGGATCAAGGCGATCCGCAAGAAGTTCGCGCAGGAGATCGGTTTCCTGCCGCCGGCAATCCACATCCGCGACAACCTCGAGCTGCGCCCGGCCGGTTACCGCATCCTCCTGAAAGGGGTCGAGATCGCGCACCACGAAGCCCACGCCGGGATGTTCCTCGCGATCAACCCCGGCCGCGTCGTGACCGAAGTGACGGGAATCGCGACGACCGATCCCGCTTTCGGGCTGCCCGCGGTGTGGGTGGAAGCCGATGCCCGGAATGCCGCGCAGGCCGCGGGCTACACGGTGGTCGACGCGAGCACGGTGATCGCGACGCATCTCTCGCAGATCCTGAACACGCACGCCTCCGAGCTCCTCGGCCGCCAGGAAGTGCAGCAGCTCCTCGAGCACCTCGGGCGCGAAGTGCCGAAGCTGACCGAAGACCTGGTTCCCAAGGTGCTGCCGCTCGCGACGCTCCAGAAAGTGCTGCAGAACCTGCTCGAGGAATCGGTCCACATCCGCGACATGCGCACGATCGTCGAAGCGCTCGCCTCGCATGCGACGCGGACCCAGGACACCGGAGAGCTCACCGCGCAAGTACGCATGGCGCTCGGCCGGGCGATCGCGCAGCAGATGTTCCCGGGCAATGCGGAAATGCAGGTGATGGTGCTCGACCCGGCGCTCGAGCGCACGCTCCTTCAGGCGGCGACGGTCGAGTCTTCGGTGATCGAGCCGCAGCTCGCGGACCAGCTTCTGAACGGAACGCGCAGCGCCGCGGAGCGCCAGGAACAGTTCGGCCTGCCGGCGCTCTTGCTCGTTCCGGCGCCGTTGCGGGTGCTGCTCTCGCGGTTCCTGAGACGCGCGATCCCGCAACTGAGAGTGATGTCGCACGCGGAAGTGCCTGACACAAGGGCAATCAAAGTCGTATCCATAGTGGGGAATCAATCATGAGAACGCATAAATTTACCGGCGCGACCTCGCGCGAAGTCCTGCACAAGGTGAAGCAGGCGCTCGGAGACGATGCGCTGATTCTCTCGAACCGGGCGCGTGACGGCGTGATCGAAATCGTCGCGCTCGCCGCCTCGGACATTACGAGCGCGACAGGAGCGCCGGTGGCGCAGCCTGAGCCGGCTGCGGCCGCACTGCTACGGACCGCGGCCCCGCGCGCGGTGGTCTTCCCGCACGTCGATGAGCAGCCGGCGCCGCAATCCGCGCCGGTCGCCCCGGCCGCCCCGGCCGCCCCGGCCGCGCAGGCCGCGCCCACCGCGGCCAACTCCGCGGACATCGACGGCATCCTGAACGAAATCCAAAGCCTGAAGACGCTGCTGCGCAAGGACATCGCCGCGCTCGCGACGGTGGAAGCGCCGCAGCCGAACGCGATGGGCGCCTCGAGCGTGCTGCGCGAGCTCCTGAACGCGGGCTTCAGCGCCAAGCTCTCGCGCGAGCTCGCCGGCGATCCGCAGTCCCGCGAAGCGCAGGCGCAGACGATGGAAGACGTGGCGCAGCGTCTCGACAGCATGCTCGGCATCGCGAACGAAGACGAGATCGTCAGGACCGGCGGCATATACGCGCTCGTGGGCCCGACCGGGGTCGGCAAGACGACCACCGTCGCCAAGCTCGCCGCGCGCGCGGTCGTGCGCTTCGGCGCATCCAGGGTGGCGCTCCTCACGACCGACAGCTACCGCATCGGCGCGCACGACCAGTTGCGCATCTACGGGCGCATCCTGAGCGTTCCGGTGCACGCGATCAAAGACGCCGAGGACCTCGCGAAGGTGCTGGCCGAGCTTACGGACAAGCACCTCGTCCTGATCGACACGATCGGCATGAGCCAGCGCGACCGCATGGTCGCCGAGCAGGCGGCGATGCTTTCGGGCAGCGGCGGCGTCAAGCGCCTGCTGCTGGTCTCGACCACGGCGAACACCGCGACGCTCAATCAGGTGGTGTCCGCCTACAAGAGCTCGGGCGTGCACGGCTGCATACTCACCAAGATCGACGAGGCCGCGAGCCTCGCGCCCGCGCTCGACGCCGTCATACGCCACGAGCTGCCGGTGCATTACGTGACCGACGGCCAGCGCGTGCCCGAAGACCTCCAGTTGCCCAACGCGCGCGCGCTGGTGTGCGAAGCGCTGCGACCGCTCGAGGACGACGCGCTGCGCCTGGGCACCGACGAGATTGCGCTCATCTCGCCGCCGCAGCCGAACGAGCCGCAGCCGTCTCCCGTGCTCGAGCCGATGTTCGCTGCCGAACGCGCAATGCCGATACATGCGATACAGCCAGTACGGGAGCTGCAGGCGCGGGTGGTCCATGGTTAATCCCCGCGAAGACCAGGCCGAAGGCCTGCGGCGCATGCTCTCGTTCTCGCGCGCGCGCACCATCGCAGTCGTGGCAGGCACCCGCGGTGCGGGCGCGACGAGCTGCGTCACGAACCTCGCCTCGGCTCTGGCGCGCCAGGGCTCGCGCGTGCTCGTGGTGGACGAGAACTTCGACGCCAACGTCTCGCACGCTCTCGGCCTGCACCCCCGCTACGACCTGAAGCACGTGATCCAGGGTGACGTGACGCTGTGCGATGCGCTCATGCAGGCCCCGGGCGGGATCTTCGTGCTGGCCGCGGCGATCGCCGCGCGCACGCTGCCGCGGCTCGACCAGTCGTCGCAGACGCGGGCGATCGACTGCTTCGCCGAGCTCGACGATCTCGCGGACATCGTGCTCCTCGACGTGCGCAACGACGAGCTCGAACCATCGCCCTTCGCGGCGGCGGCGCAGGAAGTGATCGTCGTCGTGTCGCCGGGGCCCGCCTCGATTACCGGCGGCTATTCCGCGATGAAGCGCATGAGCCGCACGCACGGGCGCAAGCGCTTCCGCCTCCTCGTCAACCGCGCGCAGGACTTCGCGAACGTGCGCACCGTGGAAGCCAACATGCGCGACGTGGCAAGAAAGCACCTCGACGTCGCGCTCGACGTGATGGACGCGATACCGCTCGACCCGGCCGTTCTCGTTTCCTCCCGCCGGTTTTGCGCCGCCGTAGACGCAGCACCCACAGCAGCCGCTTCACGCCAGTTCTGCGAGCACGCAGCAGGAATGCTGCGCTGGTCCGCAGCGCAGGATGACGTGAGCCGCCTCGATACCTTCATGCAACGCGCCATACACGGCAGCCGTTTCCAGGCCACCGGCGCAGGAGTCTGATCATGTATACAAGCACCGAAAGAGAAGTCGAAACCCGCGTGCGCGACCTCGCGCCGCTCGTGAAGCGCATCGCGCACCACATGATGGCGTCACTACCGCCGTCGGTGGAGATAGACGACGTCATACAGTCCGGCATGATGGGGCTGCTCGACGCCGCGCGCCGTTACCAGACGACCGAAGGCGCGCAGTTCGAGACTTACGCCGTGCAGCGTATCCGCGGCGCGATGCTCGACGGATTGCGCCAGTGCGACTGGCTGCCGCGAGGCGTGAGGAGAAGCCTGCGCCAGGCCGAAGCCATGATCAGCAAGCTCGAGCAGAGGGAAGGCCGGCCGCCGACCGAGGCGGAGCTTGCCAAGGCGCTCGGCATGAGCCTCGCCGATTACCAGCACCTGCTGCAGGAAGCCCGCGGCTACCAGATCGTCTCGTACGAGGATTTCGCAGCGGACGAGGACGATTCCTTCCTCGAGCGCCACGCCACCGGCCACGACGGCGATCCGCTCGAGATGCTCGAGGAGCGCAGTCTCCGCGAGTCCCTCGTGGCCGGCATCGATGCGCTGCCCGAGCGCGAGAAGACCGTGATGGGGCTCTATTACGAGCAGGAGCTGAATCTTCGCGAAATCGGCGAAGTGCTCGGCGTCTCGGAGTCGCGCGTGTGCCAGATCCACACGCAGGCGATCGCGCGGCTGCGCGTTCGGCTGCGCGAGACCGCCTGAGGTCCGCGTGCCACAACCCGTAAACCGTTCGTGTTGAGCGTAGCGAAGCGGAGTCGAATGAACAGCGGTTTGTGGCGCTCGCACTTCGACTCCGCGCGGGCGGCGCTACGCTCAGTGCGAACGGGGCTCGGCCTCGAGGTGCGCCGGGGCGCGACGTTCAGCGTGCCCTGCGCGCTAC
>CAZULX010000402.1:0-6113 GCA_964621335.1 uncultured Streptomycetaceae bacterium | reverse complement strand
TCCCGACCACGAGACGATGGAAAAAATCGTCAACGTGCATTTCCCGGGGCTCAAGAAGCAGCTCCTGAAGCAGGCGCTGGAGCGCTTCTTCGAGCTGCGTGAAGTGCCGGGGCTGAAGAAAAAGCCGACGACTTCCGAGCTTCTCGACTGGCTGAAGCTGCTCGTCGCCGAGGACATCTCCCCCGAGGCGCTGCACAGCCAGGACACGCACAAGATCGTCCCGCCGCTGCACGGCGCGCTCATCAAGAACGAGCAGGACGTGCACCTCTTCGAGCGTCTCGTTTTCATGTCGCGCCGAAAGTCGTGATTCGACCCGGACGGTTGAACCGCAAAGACGCCAGGGCGCCAGGAAAGACGGTTTTGCACGTAGGCGTCATTCCGGGCCCGTCGCACGGCGACGCGAGCCGGAATCCATTGAAGGTATTCGAATGAATTTGCTTTCCTGGCGTCTTGGCGCCTTGGCGGTAAACAGAATCTAGCGTGCTGATCGAATTTTTCCTCAAGGTCAAAGAGGGCGGCGTCCCGGTCTCGATCCGGGAGTTCCTGACGCTGCTCGAAGCGCTCCACAAGGAAGTCGCTTACGGCAACGTCGAGGACTTCTACTACCTCGCGCGCGCTTCGCTGGTTAAGGACGAGAAGTATTTCGACCGCTTCGACCGCGTCTTCGCGGCGTATTTCAAAGGCATCGTCGAGGTCGACTCGCTCGCCGTCCTGATTCCCGAGGAATGGCTGAAGAAGCTCGTCGAGAAGCACCTGTCGGAAGAGGAGAAGAAGCTGATCCAGTCGCTCGGCGGCTGGGAGAAGCTCATGGAGGCGCTCAAGCAGCGTCTCGAAGAGCAGAAAGGCCGGCATCAGGGCGGAAACAAGTGGATAGGCACCGGCGGCACGAGCCCGTTCGGCGCCTACGGCTACAACCCCGAAGGCATACGCATTGGACAGCACGAGTCACGCCACCGGCGCGCGGTGAAAGTGTGGGACCAGCGCGAGTTCAGGAACCTCGACGATACCGTCGAGATCGGCACGCGCAACATCAAGGTCGCGCTGAGGAGGCTGCGGAAGTTCGCGCGGGTCGGCGCGCCCGAGGAGCTCGACCTCGACGATACGGTGCGCTCGACCGCCAGGAACGCCGGCTGGCTCGACCTGAAGATGGTGCCCGAGCGCCACAACGCGGTGAAAGTGCTGCTCTTCCTCGACATCGGCGGCTCGATGGACGACCACATCCACATCTGCGAGCAGCTCTTCTCGGCCGCGCGGCTCGAGTTCAAGCACCTCGAGTATTTCTATTTCCACAACTTCCTCTACGAGCGCCTGTGGAAAGACAACCGCAGGCGCTCTGCCGAGCGCATCTCCACGTGGGACGTGCTGCACACCTATCCGCACGATTACAAGGTGATTTTCGTGGGCGATGCGACGATGAGCCCGTACGAGATCACGTACCCCGGCGGGAGCGTCGAGCACACCAACGAGGAAGCGGGGGCGGTGTGGCTGCAGCGCTTGTTGAGCGTCTATCACAACACGATCTGGCTCAACCCCCAGCCCGAAGCGCTGTGGGATTATCACGAGTCGATCCGTGTCACGCGCGAGCTGATGGGCGAACGCATGTTTCCGCTCACCCTGGAAGGGCTGGACCGCGGCATGCGGCTGCTGACCAAGACGCGCTAGCGCCTCAATGGTGCTGTCTGCGATCGCCCACCGGCGGCGGCGCGACGGTCATGACTTCGTCGATCGTCGTATGGCCGGAGGCGATTTTCATCGCGCCGCCGATCCTGAGCGGCTTCATGCCTTCGCGGAACGCACGGTCGCGCAGCGTGTCGATGTCGGTCTCGGCGGTCACCGCCTTGCGCAGCTCCGGCGTCATGACCATGGTCTCGTAGATTCCCATGCGCCCCATGTAGCCCGTCATGCGGCAGTCGAGGCAGCCTTTATTGGTGTAGGTGGCGCCTTTGGGTGCACTCGCCTTCCATGGCGCGACCAGCATCTCCCACGCCGAGACATCGATGTCGTGCTTTTCCTTGCACTGCGGGCACAGCGTGCGCACCAGGCGCTGCGCCATCACGCCGAGTATCGTCGACTGCAGCAGGTACGGCGGAACGCCGAGGTCGAGCATGCGCGTGATCGCCGACGGCGCGTCGTTGGTGTGCAGCGTGGAGAGTACGAGGTGCCCGGTGAGCGCCGCCTGTATCGCCATCTCGGCAGTCTCGCGGTCGCGCACTTCGCCGACCATGATGATGTCGGGGTCCTGGCGCATGAGCGTGCGGATTCCGCTCGCGAAATCGACCCCGATCGCGGTCTGCACCTGCATCTGGTTGAACGCCGGCTCGACCATCTCGATCGGATCTTCGATGCTGCACACGTTCACTTCGGGCTGCGCAAGCTGCTTCAGGGTCGAGTAGAGCGTCGTCGTCTTGCCCGATCCCGTCGGGCCGGTCACGAGGATTCTGCCGTGGGGATTGGCGATCATGGTCTCCCACTTCTGCTGGTCTTCCTCGGTGAAGCCGAGCTCGGTGAAATCCTTGACGAGGTTCTCCGGGTTGAAAATGCGCATGACGAGCTTCTCGCCGAAAGCGGTCGGCATCGTCGAGAGGCGCAGCTCGACTTCGTCGCCGTCGGGCGTGACCGTTTTCATGCGGCCATCCTGCGGGCGGCGTTTTTCGACGACGTCCATGCGCGAGAGCACCTTGATGCGGCTCGTCATCGCGGCCATGACCGGGGTCGGGATCTGGTAGACCTGGTGCAGCACGCCGTCGATGCGGAAGCGCACGTTGCCGATCTCGCGCCTCGGCTCGAGATGGATGTCGCTCGCGCGCTGGTCGAAAGCGAAATTGAACAACCAGTCGCAGATGTGGACGATGTGCTGATCGTTCGCGTCGAGCCTGCCGCTCCTGCCGAGCTGTACGAGCTGCTCGAAATTCGCGATCTCGCTGTAGGCGCCCTTGTCCTGCCCGGTCGCGCCCTTCACCGAGCGCGCGAGGTTGTAGAACTCGACCAGATAGCTCTGGATGTCGATCGGGTTCGCGACGACGCGCTTGATCTCCAGCCGCAGGATGTGCTTCAACTGCTCTTCCCACTCGCGGATGTCGGGCTCGCAGGTGGCGATCGTCACCTCGCGCGAGTTGATGCCGACCGGCAGGATTTTGTAGCGCTGCGCGTAGGCGTTCGACATCACCTTGGTGACGGCCGCGAAATCGATCTTGAAAGGATCGACGTGGAGATAGGGCAGCCCGACTTTCTCCGCGAACCATTGCGTCAGGGCTTCGAGGTGGAGCACCTTGCGAGGGCTGCGCGGGTCTTTCCATTTCTGGTCTGCGACGATGACCAGCGGGTGGGTGTCGGCGCGGGACACGCGCCGGTCCGCCGCGAGCTTGTCGGCGGCCTCCTTGGAGACCAGGCCGTCGGCCACCAGGTCTGCCAACACCCCCTGGAGCGTGACGGGACGGTCCGTGGGCTTGTTGGTGTGGGGGGCGGTGCTCGCGGTCGACATGTCCGTCGGACTATAGCCGCAAGGCGTTGTCGCCTCAATGATTTACGTCGCTTCCTTCAGCGGATGGGTGAAATCTTTTGGTGTGCCCCCGAGCAGTGCCGCGGCCGCACCAGAAAGAGGCGCCTGAAGGACTGCGTGCGCTACTGTGGTGCGCATTTCGTGCACCAACATCGATAATCCGTTTCGAATCAAAGCCTAGATAAGAGGAATAGGTCTTGCTTTAGGTGCGCCCGGTTCGAACAATCGGGGGAGAGCACGAATGGAAGCACTGAAAAGCGGCAGCGACGCGCTGTTTATCCTGCTCGGCGCGATCATGGTGCTGGCGATGCACGCGGGCTTCGCGTTCCTGGAGGTCGGCACCGTCCGCAAGAAGAACCAGGTCAACGCGCTGATGAAAATCCTGTGCGACTTCTCGACCTCGACGATCGTGTATTTCTTCATCGGCTACGGCGTGGCCTACGGCGTGAGCTTTCTGACCGGCGCCGACAAGCTCGCCGACAAGAACGGCTACGACCTGGTGAAGTTCTTCTTCCTGCTGACTTTCGCGGCCGCCGTGCCCGCGATCATCTCGGGCGGCATCGCCGAACGCGCGCGATTCTGGCCGCAACTCGTCGCGACCGCGGTAATCGTCGGGTTGGTCTACCCGTTTTTCGAAGGCATGGCGTGGAACGACAAATACGGCGTCCAGGCGTGGCTGGAAGCGAATGCCGGCGCCAAGTTCCACGATTTCGCGGGCTCGGTCGTCGTGCACGCGATGGGCGGCTGGATCGCCCTCGCCGCGGTCGTGCTCCTGGGCGCGCGCATCGGGCGCTATCCGAAGGAGGGCGGCGTCGCCGCGCAGCCGCCGTCGAGCATTCCGTTTCTCGCGCTCGGCGCCTGGATGCTGACCGTGGGCTGGTTCGGTTTCAACGTGATGTCGGCGCAGACGATCGACAAGATCTCGGGACTCGTCGCGGTGAATTCGCTGATGGCGATGGCGGGCGGGACGCTCGCGGCGGTGATCCTCGGCCGCAACGACCCGGGCTTCACGCATAACGGCCCCCTCGCGGGGCTGGTCGCGATTTGCGCGGGCTCGGACGTGATGCACCCCATCGGCGCATTGGCGACCGGAGCCGGTGGCGGCGCGCTTTTCGTCGTCATGTTCACGCTCACCCAGAACCGCTTCAAGATCGACGACGTGCTCGGGGTGTGGCCGCTGCACGGGTTGTGCGGCGCGTGGGGAGGCATCGCGTGCGGGATCTTCGGAACCAAAGCCCTCGGCGGCATCGGCGGCGTGACCTTCATGGCGCAGCTTGCGGGTACCGCGCTCGGGATCGTCATCGCGCTCGCCGGGGGCGCGCTCGTGTATGGCGTGCTGAAAAGCGTCGTCGGAATCAGGCTCGACCGCGAGCAGGAATTCAACGGCTCGGATCTGTCGATCCACAACGTCACCGCTACCCCCGAGCGGGAGACGGGGTTCTAGCGCTAAAATGGTCTTCCCACTCCGGAGATCGTGATGCGCGTTACCTCTTGCACGGCGGCCGTGATCGCGCTGGTTCTGGGTAGCGCGTGGCCTGCGCTCGCGGGCCAATCGCCGCCCACGATCACCGTCTACGACTCGACCCAGATCGCGCTCGATCGCTACGTGGTCGTCAAGCGCATCGGCATACAGGAGTGGGAGTCGGCTTTCAGGATACGCTCGCACGCGAGCCTCGAAGCCGCGCGGCAGGCGCTGGCGAACGAGGCCGCGCGCTCCGGCGCGGACGGCCTCGTCAACGTGATGTGCTTCGACCAGACCGACCGCATCTACAAACCGGCGGGGTATTACTGCTACGGCAACGCCATCAAGGTCAGAAAGTGACCCGTGACGAGTGACGTGTGACGTGTGACCAGCCGGGGCGTCGATGACGCACCGCTGAATCAAGTCTTTACCGTTGCCGTCCCGGTCATCGCGTAATTGCCCGCTCCGTTCGCGATCCACAGATCCACTTTCGATCCATCCGGGGCAGGATTCCCGTTGACGCTCAGGAGCTCGGTGTCGAACACGGGATGCACCGCGCGGTAGTCGAGCTTCGCCACGTCCGCATTGTTTCGCCTGCACAGATCGAGCATGAGGAGCGTCTGCAACGGGCCGTGCACGATCAGCGCGGGATAGCCTTCTTCTTTCACGTAATCGAGGTCGTAGTGGATGCGATGCGCGTTGAAGATGAGCGCGGAGAACCTGAACAGCGTGACGATGTCGGCCGTGAGCTCGCGCCGCCATCGCGCCGTTGCGGGCGCGGGCCGCGCCTGCGGCTGCGGCTCGTCCGCCTTCGCGGCTTCGCGATAGACGATGTCGTGGTCTTCGACCACGGCCACTTCGTCCGCGATGAGCACCGTATGGCGGACCGTGACGAAAACGAGGTCCCCGCTTTTGCCCGTCTTGGGCTCGACCGATACGATTTCCGATTCGCGCCGCATCCGGTCGCCGACGCGCAGCGCGCGCCTGAACTCGATACGTCCGCCCGCCCACATGCGGCGCGGCAGGGGCACCGGCGGCAGAAACCCGCCGCGCTTCGCGTGTCCGTCGTGTCCGAGCTCGGACGCGGGATGCGTCTCCAGAAAATAGAGCCAGTGCCATCCGGGGGGAATGGCGTCGCCTTCGGCGGGCGGG
>CAZULX010000401.1:0-3250 GCA_964621335.1 uncultured Streptomycetaceae bacterium | reverse complement strand
GGCCAGGGGTCCCAGCTCGACGTGCTGCGGGCGCAGGCGGCGTACTCCAGGATGAGCGAGGAGCTGATCAGGCTCGCGCGCGAGAGACCGATGCTCGAAGCCGAGCTGAACCGCCTCCTCGGGCGCCCGGGGAGCGCGCCGGCGCCCATTCCCGTGCCGCTCGAGGTGAGCGCGGCGGCGCTCTCGTTCCCGAAGCTCGAAGAGCGGGCTGCGACCGGCCGCCCGCAGTTGCTCGCCTTGCAGGCGCTCACCATTCGTAATCAGCACGCGCTCGAGCTCGCCGCGAAGGACCGCTTTCCCGACTTCGACGTACGCTTCTCTTACGGCCAGCGCGACCGGATGCCCGACGGCACTCCGCGCTCGGACGTGGTCACGCTCACCGTCGCCATCAATCTGCCGGTGTGGCGCCAGGCCAAGACGAATCCGCGCATCGCCGAAGCGCAGGCGATGTACGAGCAGTCGCTCAGCGCGTACGAAATGCAGCGCAACGAAACCACCATGAAGCTTCGCCAGCAGGTGGCGGTCGCCGAGCAGAGCCTGCGCGCCGCGGCGCTCTATCGCAACGAGCTCGTGCCGCAGTCCCGGCTCGCCGTCGACGCCGCTTCGTCAGCGTACCAGGTCAACCGGCTGGATTTTTCTCCGCTGCTCGACAGCCGGATGTCGGTGCTCAATTTCGAGATCTCCAGCGCCGCAGCGATCGCGAGCCACAACAAGGCGCTCGCGGAAATCGATTTCCTCACCGGCACGCCGCCGCAGTAACGCACGAAAGACTCGAGGCCCACCCATGAAAACCGCCGCCGGCCTCACTCTCGCCGCCCTGCTCGCCGCCGCCGCTCTGGGCGCCGGCTACTGGTGGGGCGCCAGCAAGACTACGCACGGCGCAGCCGCAGAAAACGCGGCGCAGCCCGCCGCAGCGACCAGCAGCGGCGGCAGAAAAATTCTCTACTACCGCAACCCCATGGGACTTCCCGACACCTCGCCGGTGCCCAAGAAGGACCCGATGGGCATGGATTACACGCCGGTGTACGAAGGCGAGGACCCGCAGACCGGCGACAGCAGCCAGATCGCCATCAGCACCGACAAAGTCCAGAGGCTCGGCGTGCGCACCGATGTCGCGGCGACGAGAGAGCTCACGCGCACGCTGCGCGCGGCCGGCACCCTCGCCATAGACGAGCGGCGCATCACCACGGTCGCGCCCAAATTCGAAGGCTGGATCGAGCGCCTGTACGTGAGCACGACCGGCCAGCCGGTCGCCCGCGGCGCGCCGCTGATGGACGTCTACAGCCCCGATCTGATCACCGCGCAGCAGGAATATCTCATCGCCGCCAAAGGCCTCGAGGCGGTGAAAGAAGGCGGCGCCGAGATCCAGTCGAGCATGCGCCGGCTCATGGCGGGCGCTCTCGAGCGCCTGCGCAACTGGGACATCTCGCCGCGCGAGCTCGAGCAGCTCGAGAAAGGCGGAACGATCCGCCGCACCGTCACCCTGCGCTCGCCGGTGAGCGGGGTCGTCGTCGAAAAACCCGCGCTGAAAGGGATGCGCTTCATGCCGGGCGAGGCGCTCTACCAGATCTCCGATCTCTCCAGCCTGTGGGTGCTCGCCGAAGTTTTCGAGCAGGATCTCGGGCTGGTCCGGCCCGGCCAGGCGGCGAAAATCAAAGTCGATGCGTACCCGGAGAAGACCTTCAGCGGAAAAGTGGCGTTCTTCTATCCGACGCTCACGTCCGAGACACGCACCGGCAAAGTCCGCATCGAGCTCGCCAATCCCGGCGGAGTGCTGAAGCCCGCGATGTACGCCTCCGTCGAGCTCGCCGCCGGCCCGCGCCGCAAGGTGCTCGCGGTGCCGAGCTCCGCGGTGATCGACAGCGGCGTGCGCCAGATCGTGCTCGTGCAGGCGGCGGAAGGCCGCTTCGAGCCGCGCGACGTGAAGCTCGGGGCGCGCGCCGACGATTACGTCGAAATCCTCGAAGGCGTGAAAGAAGGCGAGCCGGTGGTCGTGGCGGCGAATTTCCTGATCGACTCCGAGAGCAATCTGCGGGCGGCGATCAGCGGCCTCGGCACTGCGGCAGGCGCAAGCGCTTCCGCGCCGGTTGCGGGCGCAAAGCCGGCTGCCGTCGTCCATCGCGGCGAGGGAACGCTCGAGGCGATCGACGGCAGGCAGGGCAGCGTGAGCATCACGCACGGCCCGATCGCGACGCTCAAATGGCCGGGCATGACGATGGATTTCGAGCTGGCGAACCCGTCGCTCGCCGCGAGCCTGAAGCCCGGGGCGCAGATAGCTTTCGAGTTCGTCGAGCGCAAGCCGTGCGAGTACGTGGTGACGAAGCTCGAGCCCAGGGGCGGATCGCAGGCGAGCCCGAAAGCGCGGCGCTAAATCATGCTGAACGCGCTGATCGAGTGGTCCGCAAGGAACCGCTTCCTCGTCATCCTCGCGACGGTGTTCGTGGTCATCGCGGGCGTTTATGCGGTGGTCAAAACGCCGCTCGACGCCCTGCCCGATCTCTCCGACGTCCAGGTCATCATCTACACCGAGTACCCGGGGCAGGCGCCGCAGGTGGTCGAAGACCAGGTGACCTATCCGCTCACCACCGCGATGCTGTCGGTGCCGAAATCGCGCGTCGTGCGCGGTTTCTCCTTCTTCGGCGCCTCCTTCGTCTACGTCATCTTCGAGGACGGAACCGACATCTACTGGGCGCGCTCGCGCGTGCTCGAGTACCTGAATTTCGCCGCCGGACGTCTCCCGCGCGGCGTGACGCCGCAGCTTGGACCCGATGCGACGGGCGTAGGCTGGGTCTACCAGTACGCGGTCCTCGGCGCGAACCGCACCCTCGCGGAGCTGCGAACGATCCAGGACTGGTACCTGCGCTACCAGCTCACCAAGGCGCGCGGCGTGGCCGAGGTCGCATCGGTCGGCGGCTTCGTGCAGCAGTATCAGGTCACGGTGGACCCGGTGAAGCTGCGCGCCTACGGCGTGCCGCTCGCGCGCGTGACCCAGGTGATACGCGAATCGAACCGCGACGTGGGCGGCCGCGTGATCGAGATGGCCGAGACCGAGTACATGGTGCGCGGCAAAGGGTATCTGCGCGGCAGGGCCGACCTCGAAGGGCTGGTCGTGAAAGCCGAGCGCGGCACGCCGGTGCTGCTGCGGGACATCGCGCGCGTCGAACTGGGCCCCGACGAGCGGCGCGGGCTGACCGAGCTCAACGGCGAAGGCGAAGTCGTGTCGGGGATCGCCATGGCGCGCTATGGCGAG
>CAZULX010000400.1:0-3680 GCA_964621335.1 uncultured Streptomycetaceae bacterium | reverse complement strand
TTTCCTGCGCGACGAGATCGCGAAATGGGGCAAAGTCATCAAGTTCGCCAACGTCAAAGGACTCTCGTCATGAGCAATCGCGCCATTGCTGGTCTCTTCGGGGTCCTCGCCTGCGGCCTCGCCCTGCACGCTCATCCGCAGTCGTATCCAGCCAAACCGGTCCGCATCGTCATCGGCTTCCCGGCGGGCGGCCCCACCGATATCGTGACCCGCATGATCGCGCCCAAACTTTCGGAAGGGCTCGGCCAGACCGTGATCGTCGAAAATCGCGGCGGCGCCGGCGGCGTCATCGCGACCGCGCAGGTGGCCAAAGCGCCGCCCGACGGCTACACGCTGCTGATGGGCACTATCGGCGGCATCGCGGTCGCGATGAGCCTGCGGCCCGACCGCGGCTACGACACGCTGCGCGATTTCGCGCCGATCACGCAGGCGGTGTCCGTCACGAGCATCCTGGTGGTGCATCCCACGGTCCCGGCGAAGACCGTGAAGGAGCTGCTCGCGATCGCGCGCGCCAAACCGGGCGGCCTCAATTACGCTTCTTCGGGCAACGGCACGGTTACCCACCTCGCCGGAGAGCTGCTCAAGCTCATGAGCAAGGTCGACATCACTCACGTGCCGTTCAAGGGCGGCGCGCCCGCGCTCATCGCCCTCATTTCGGGCGAGGTCGACATGAGCTTCGAGAACAGTCTCATCGTTACGCCGCACGTGAAAGCCGGCAAGGTGAGGGCGATCGCCATCACCGGCGCAAAGCGCTCGCGCTCGCTGCCGAACCTCCCGACGATCAGCGAGTCGGGACTGCCGGGCTACAACGCGAGCGGCTGGTACGGGCTCTTCGTTCCGGCGGCCACGCCGAAAGCGGTGATTTCGCGGCTCAATCAGGAAGCCGTGAAAGCGTTGCGCCATCCCGAGGTCGTGCGCGTGCTCTCCAGCCAGGGCGCGGAGCCTGTGGGTGGCACGCCCGATGAGTTCGCCGCGTTCGTGAAGTCCGAGATCGACAAATGGTCGAACCTCGTCACAAAAGCCAACATGAAGACCAACTGATGGATATCGAGGTCACACGCGAAGCCGGCGTCGCCACGGTGCGGTTGAATCGCCCGGACAAGCTGAATGCGCTCTCGAACGAGATGTACCACGAGCTCGCCGAGACCTTTACCGCGCTCGGCGCGGACGAGGACACGCGCTGTGTCGTGCTGACCGGCGCGGGGCGTGCATTCTGCGCGGGCGGCGACGTGACCTCGATGGGAAGCTACGACGTCGTCTCCGGCCGCAGGCGCTCGAAAGGCCACAACCGCATGGTCCTCGCGCTCCACAACCTCGAGAAGCCCGTGATCGCGGCCATACGCGGCCCCGCCGCCGGCATCGGCGCGAGCCTCGCGCTCGCGTGTGACCTCATCATCGCTGCGGAGAACGCCTATCTCCTGATGGCGTTCAAGAACATCGGCATACCGCCCGACGGCGGCGCGGTGTATTTCCTGACGCAGCACCTCGGCATCGCGCGGGCGAAAGAGCTCGTGTACTCGGCGCGCAAGCTCCCGGCGCAGGAAGCGCGCGACATGGGCATCGTCATGAAAGTGGTTCCCGACGGCGAGCTCGAGGCCGAGGCCTACGCGTTCGCCGCCGATCTCGCGAGCTCGGCGACTTACGCGCTCGGCCTCGCCAAGCGCATGTTCCACTCGATGTACACGCCGAGCCTCGAGCAGCTGCTCGAGCTTGAAAACCTGGCGATCGCGGGCGCGAGGCTCACGCACGATCACCAGGAAGGGATCGCGGCGTTTCGCGAGAAACGTAAGCCGAAGTTCCGCGGTAGCTGAAATGGCGCAGTGGCAGGCACAGACGCTCGGCGATGCGCTCTCGCGCGACGCCGAGCTTTTTCCGCAGCAGGAAGCGCTGGTGATCGCTGGGCGCCGTCTCACCTATGCCGACCTGCACGCGCAGGTGGGCGAGATGGCGCAAGGCCTGCGGGCGCTGGGCGTTGCGCGCGGCGACCACGTCGCGGTGTGCATGGGCAACACGCTCGAATGGGTGGTCTTCTTCTATGCCGCGGCGAGCGTCGGCGCGGTCACGGTGCCGGTCAATACGCGCTTCAAGGCCGACGAGCTCGCGTACTGCCTTCGGCAGGCCGACGTGAAGCTCCTGTTCGTCGTCGACCGCTTCCTCAAGATCGATTTCGTGTCGATGCTGAGAGAAATCTGCCCCGGCGTCGGGACGAGCCTCCCCGATCCGGCTTTTCCGAAGCTCGAGAACGTGATCGTGCTCGGCGAAGACGTGCCGCGCGCCGCGCTCGCGCTGCGCGAAGCGCTCGCGCTGGGCACCACGTGGGACGAACCGGGCTTCGACGAAGTGACCCCGGGCGACGTGCTGCTGATGCAGTTCACTTCGGGCACGACCTCGTACCCCAAAGGCGTGATGCTCACGCACGACAACATGCTGCGGAATGCGGCGTACGTCGCCGAGCGCTTCGATCTCCGGCCCGGCGACCGCTATTACAGCGCGCGGCCTTTCTACCACGTCGCGGGAACCACGCTTTCGCTGCTCGCCGCGCTCACCGTCGGCGCGTGCCTGCTCTCTTCGCCCGCATTCGATGCCGGAGACGCCCTCGAGATCATGTCGGCCGAGCGCTGCACGCACACCTCGGGCAACGACACGATGTTCCTGATGATGCTCAACCATCCCGATTTTTCGCGCCGTCCGCTCGCGCTGCGAGGCGGCTGGGCTTCGGCGGGCGCCGAAGTCTCGCGCCAGGTCGTCGAGCGCATGGGAATAAAGGGGTTGTGCCAGGCGTACGGCTTGTCCGAAGCATCGCCCAACGTCTGCATGTCATGGTACGACGACGATCGCGAAAAGCGCATCACCGGGTGGGCGCACGTGCTCGAAGGCCTGGACGTCAGCATCCAGGACCCTGAAACGGGACGGGAGCTGCCGCCCGGGCGCACCGGCGAGATCCTGGTGCGCGGCTGGAGCGTGATGAAAGGCTATTACAGGATGCCGGAGCAGACGGCGAAAGCGATCGACGCGCAGGGCTGGCTCCACACCGGAGACCTGGGCATGATGGACGACGACGGGCGGCTCAAGTTCAGCTCGCGCATGAAGGACGTCTTCCGCGTCGGCGGAGAGAACGTCGCCCCGGCGGAAGTCGAAGACGTCCTGCACCGGCACCCGAAGGTGAAGCAGGCGCAGGTGATCGGCGTTCCCGACCCGCGCCTCGTCGAGGTGCCCGCGGCTTACGTGATCCTCAAGGAAGGCGAAAGCGCGACCGCGGAGGAGATCATCGAGTGGGGCCGGCAGAAAATGGCGAATTTCCGCGTCCCGCGCTACGTGAAGTTCGTCGACTCGTTCGAGAGCATCGGCATGACCGGCAGCGCCAAGGTGCAGAAGAACAAGCTGCGCGCGCAGGCGCTGATCGACCTGGGTTTGTCCGACACGTAGGTTTGGTTTAGGAGAACGACATGCAAAGTCTCACTGAGAAGTCTCCGCTCGGGACCTTCCTCGAGCACATGAAGAAAGGCGAGCTCGCCTACCAGGTCACCGACGACGGCAAGGCGGTTTTCTACCCGCGCGCGGTGGCGCCGGAGACCGGCGGCAACCTCGAGTGGCGCGTGTCCAAGGGGCTCGGCACGGTGTATACGACCACCGCGGTCCATTACAAAGGCGAGGCGCCGCTCAACGTCGCGCTGATCGAC
>CAZULX010000399.1:0-5290 GCA_964621335.1 uncultured Streptomycetaceae bacterium | reverse complement strand
GCGCGTACGCTTCGACAGGAGTGTTCGACGGAACAAACACGGGACCCGGAGCGTGACAGGTTCTAGGCTGCCAATCATTGACGGTGCCATGAGCAGTGAGATCTCGGGCTCGGATTTAACTCTGCAGGTTATGCCCCTTTTCGGCGAAGTGGCAGCACCACTGCTCGCCCTGTCGTTTCGCAGTATTTTGCCCAAGCGTTCATCAATCGACGCCGCTTCTCAATCAAATCGCCGCGCCTGTACGCCGCTTCGCTACGGGCACGCGCCGGCATCACTCGCCGGGCAGCCAACATGACTCACATCCAGCCCCTCGGCATCGACGAGATCCGCGATCCGGAGCTGAAGACCCTCATCGAACGCTGCGAGCGCGTCAGCGTGCCCGGCTCGCGCTTCGCACTCATCTTGTCGCGGGCGCCAGGCCACGCCCGCATGCTGCTCGCTGCGATGCTGCTCTCTCATACCGGCGGCAACGTCGACCACCGGCTGAAGGAGATCGCTCGCGTGCAGCTCGCGCGCCGGGCCGGCGACCCTCACTTCAGCGCCTTACGCTCGGCGGCGGCTGTGCACGAAGGCCTCGACGAAGCGGCCGTCGCGGCCGGCTGCGAAGACTACGAGCGCAGCCCGCTTTTCACCGAGAAGGAAAAGTGGGCGCTGCGCTACGCCGACCGGATGTATGTGAATCCCGCGAGCGTGGATGCGGCGTTCTACGACGGTATGAAAAATCACTACAGCGAAGCCGAGATCATGGAGCTCGGGGCGTTCATCGCGCTCTGGTACGGCATGCAGGTGTTCATGCGCACGCTGGAGGATCGGGGCTGAACGGCACGCTGGGGTGCGGATTCCCGGGATAGCCACGGCCGCCCCGAATCGTGCTGCTGGAGGCGGTGCACGCGGCATCGATTCCGGATCGTCGATTTGACGGGCTTCAGCGGGCTGCGCGTAGAGGTCCTGGGCTGACGCGGCGGTCAGGCTTTCGCCAGCCGCCTCGCCGCGTCGCCGAACGCCGCCGCGCCCGCGGCATCGAAGTGAAACGCGTTCAGAAAATCCCGCACCGTATATCCCGGATGCCGCTTCTGAATCTCGGCCATTGACGCCGCCGCTTCGCCGTGCCGGCCGGCGAGCGTCAGGCTGTAGGCCGCGATGGCGTGGATGTGCTCGTGGGCGTTCGCGCGCGCGGCGGCCTTCACGGCCCATTCGGCGGCCTCGTCGAAGCGTCCCAGGCGCACGAGCGCGAGCGCGCGCGCGCCGAGCATCCCGAAGAGCAGCGGATCGAACGGGCTCAAGCTCCGGGAGTAATCGGACGCGGCGATTGCGGCGTCCGGATCGCCGGCCTGCGCCTGCACGAAAGCGAGCGTGTAGTGGCCGAGCGCGAAGTTGGGGCTCAGATCGATCGCGCGCTCGAGCGCGTCGACCGACTCGTCGTGCCGGCCGCGCAGCCACAACGCCCGGCCCATCGCCCAGTGCGCTGCGGGGTCGCGTTCGTCGGCGACCAGGCTCTGGTCGGCGGTCGCGAACGCGCGCTCGATCTCCGGCTCGCGCTTTGCCCACCCCTGGAACGCGTTCTGGAAATGCGTGAAGGAGAGCCCCGCGTAGGCGCGGGCGAAGGTGGGATCGAGCCGCAGCGACTGCTCGAAAAACCCGCGGGCGCGCTCGTTGTCGTCCTTGCGGAAACGATACATGTGCCACAGGCCGCGGTGCAGCGCTTCCCACGCGTCGAGCGAGTTCGGCGGGCGCAGGATCGCGCGGTTGCGCTCGATCGTCTCGATCTCGCTCGCGATCGAGGCGACGATCGCGTTGCCCATCTCGTCCAGCACGAGGAAGGTGTCGTCGAGCGCGCGGTTGAAGATTTCCGCCCACACGACGCGCGCGGTGCGCGTCTCGGCGAGCTCGACGTTGACCGTCAGGCGCTTGTCGCGGAGCTGCACGGAGCCGCTCACGACGTAATCGACGTTGAGGGTGCGGCCGGCCTCTTCCGCGCCGATGCGGCGCTCGTGCAGCGCGAACACGGTGCCCTGCGCGATGACGAAGAGGGTGCGCAGCTTCGCGAGCCGGGTGGTGATGTCGTGGGCCAGCGCGTCGGCCGGGCCGCCGCGCACGCCCGGCGCCGACGACCAGTCGAGGAAAGGCATGACCGCGATCGACGCGCGCCGTGTCGCCGCCTGCACGAGCGGTTCTTCCGCGGTGAGGACACCCGCCGGCGGCGCGTCGTGTAAGACCGCTTCCTGCGACCGCGCGGCGCGCCACGCGGCGCGAAGTGGTGCGGCTTCGAGCCCCTCGATTTCGAAGAGCCGCACGGCCGTCGCCAGGTGTTCCTCGCCGTCCTGGATCCGGCCGCATCGCGCCAGCGCGCCGAGCAGCATCTCGTGCACCCGGCGGTCGAAGGGCGCGAGCTGAAGCCACTTCTCGAGATAGCCGAGCGCGTCGGCGTCACTGGCGCCCGTAACGAGATGCTCGAGCAGCGCGGCATGACAGCCGCGGAAGCGCCGCCGCTGCGCGGTGAGCCAGCCGCCGAAGAGCGGGTTGCGATCGATCTCGAGCCCTTCCAGGAATTCGCCGCCGAAGAGCTGCGCCAGCGCGCGCTGCCGCTCGCGCCCGAGCGCTTCGATGCCCGACTCCGACGCGCGCGCGACTTCGATCGCGTCGACGTGACAATCCGAGAGATCGAGCGCGACGGTGTCCTCGTGCGTCACGACGCGCCGGCGGCCCGGCTCGTCGAGCACGCTCCGCAGCTTGCTCAGGCACCACCGCAGCTCCCCGCGCGGATCGTTCGGCACGTCCCACAGCAGCTCGCACAGGCGGCTACGCGCGACCGGCCGCGGCGCGAGCGCGAGATAGGCGAAGAGCGCGCGCACCTTGCGCGACGGCGGCAACGCGAGCGCGTCGTCACCGCGCGAGATCGCCGTCCGCCCCAGCATCCGCACTTGCGTGAGCGGCCTGTCGCCCGGCGCCGGCGCTCTATCGGCTGTCACGTGACGATTCCACGCCGGCTACCACGCTGCGCCCCACGACGCGTCGGTACCGTGCGATCCAACGGTCCCGCCGGGACCATAAGGAGAAAACCACATGACGCTCATTTCCACTCCCACTCAGAGCCCGCCCGACCTGAAGGCGGTGAAAGGCCGTCAGCAGGCCGCCTGGTCCTCGGGCGATTATGCCGTCGTCGGCACCACGCTGCAGATCGTCGGCGAGGACCTGTGCGAAGCGCTCGATCTGCGCGGCGGCGAGAAGGTGCTCGACGTCGCGGCCGGCAACGGCAACGCCGCGCTCGCCGCCGCGCGCCGCTGGTGCGAGGTGACGGCGACGGATTACGTGCCGGCGCTGCTCGAGCGCGCGCGCGAGCGCGCGGATGCCGAGCGGCTCGACATCGAGTTTCGGGAGGCGGACGCGGAGGCGCTGCCGTTCGAAGACGGGGGCTTCGATGCCGTCGTCTCGACCTTCGGCGTCATGTTCACGCCGGACCAGGAACGCGCCGCCGCCGAGATGGTGCGCGTGTGCCGGTCCGGCGGCCGCATCGGGCTTGCGAACTGGACGCCCGAGGGCTTCATCGGCCGCGTCTTCAAAACGATCGGGCGCCACTTCCCGCCGCCCGCCGGCGTGAAGGGCCCCGCGCTCTGGGGCACGCGCGCGCGCCTGGCCGAGCTTTTCGAGCCGCACGCGACTTCGATCAAGTGCGCGCAGCGGAGCTTCGTCTTCCGCTACCGCTCCGCGGGGCACTGGCTGGAGGTCTTCAGGACCTACTACGGGCCGGTGCTGAAGACGTTTGCCGCGCTCGACACGGGCGCGCAAAGAGCGCTGCGCGAAGAGCTGCTCGCGGTCGTGGGCGAGCTCAATCGCGCGTGCGACGGCTCGATGGTCGTCCCCAGCGAGTACCTCGAAGTCGTGATCACGCGTCACTGACACAGAAAGGAACGCCATGATATCCCTGACCCACGCTTCCGCCGTTCGCTTTACCGCCCTTTGTATCGGCGCCGCTTTGCTCGGCGCCCACACGCAGCCGCGCGCCACCGAGCCTCATCACACGGTCGTCGCCGCCGACACTGTCAAGTGGGGGCCGGCGCCGCCGTCGCTGCCCCCCGGCGCCCAGGCCGCCGCCCTCCTCGGGAGTCCCGCGAAGGAGGGTCCCTTCGTGCTGCGCCTGAAACTCCCCGCCGGCTTCCTCATCCCGCCCCATCGCCACTCGAAGGACGAATTCGTGACGGTGATCTCGGGGCGCGTCGCGTTCGGCACCGGCGCGAGCGTCGACCGAGGCTCGCTCAAGCCGCTGCCGGCCGCGAGCTTCATCCACCTGCCGGGCGGAATGGCGCACTACGCGTGGGCGGAGGTCGAGTCGGTCGTCCAGATCAACGGCGTCGGACCGTTCGACGTGGTCTACATCGATCCGAAGGACGATCCGCGCAAACAGCAGTGAAAAGACGATGACCGCCGGCGTTGCGCTGCGCGGTCGGCTCGCGAGCGAACGCTGTATGCTTCGCCTGATCCGGGGAAGGTGGCGAATATGGCGGGAGTGATGAAGGCGCTGCGCGCATCCGTGCAAGCGATGCTGTTTGCCGTCGCGGCGGCCGGCGCGTCGAGCACGCTCGCACAGGAGTGATTCCGCCGCGGCGATGCGGAAAAATCAGTATGGCCTGGACGGGGCCGGCTCAGCGGAATACGGCGGCGGACAGACCCCAGGCCAGGGACTGCGCCGGCCGGGCAGTCTTCCGGATGAGAAGAAAGAGAAGCGCGGCAACACGCCGCCGGGCTCCGATCGCGCAGGCGACGGGCCGGCGTCGGGGGCGATCGTGGATGCGGCGGGGGTGACGAGGAAGTAGCGCGGGGAGTCCCGGGATTGCCACGGCGCGTCTGCCGCTTCACCGCCGCGCCATTGATGCGCGCCCCAGTGTGTCGCGCAACGATGTTCTCCACCGCGAGAATGTGTTGCGTTCGGCTGCGCGTCAACTGCAGCCGCTTGCGGCCCAGGTCGCGCAGCGCGCGCCCCTGCCGAGGATAAATGTAGCCCGTTGGCAAAATACCCAGCCGCAGCAGATGCGCCAGATGCGCTGCATCCGAATCGTCATCGCCGTGCTTCAGCCCCTCATACTGTTTGATCGCGGAGGTGCTGGCCAAGTGCACGCGATAACCCGCCACCTGCAGCCCGTCGACCAGCCAGTACCAGAGTTATATGTCGATTCCACCACGACACCAGCGAGCTCGCCACGATAAGGCTCCAGCAGCGCCAATACCCTCGCCAGCTCATTGGGCACACGGCGCCGGCACACTATCCGGTCAGCCTCGTCTGTCACCGCCACCA
>CAZULX010000398.1:0-3547 GCA_964621335.1 uncultured Streptomycetaceae bacterium | reverse complement strand
CGCGAAGTCGATCGCGCTCCAGCGCACCGGCCAGCTCGGCACCTACGCGCCGATACTCGGGCAGGAGGCGATACAGGCCGGCGTCGGCTCCGCCATGAAGAGCGACGACGTTTTTCTCATGACCTACCGCGAGCAGGGCGTTCAGCTCATGCGCGGGGTCACGATGACCGAGCTCCTGCTCTACTGGAGCGGCGACGAGCGCGGCAGCGACTACCAGGGACCGCGCCGCGATTTCCCCATCTGCATCACGATAGGCGCGCACGCGACCCACGCCGCGGGCGCCGCATACGCGATCAAGCTCAAGCGCGAGTCACGGGCGGTGGTGTGCGCGCTCGGCGACGGCGCGACTTCCAAAGGCGATTTCTACGAAGGCATGAACGCAGCCGGCGCGTGGCAGCTCCCGCTGGTATTCATCGTCGCCAACAACCAGTGGGCGATCTCGGTGCCGCGCGCGGCGCAGACCGCGGCGCAGACGCTCGCGCAAAAAGCGATTGCCGCCGGTATCGCGTGCGAGCAGGTCGACGGCAACGACCTGGTCGCGGTGCGCCACGCGATGGATCGCGCGCTGTCAAAAGCGCGTGAAGGCGGCGGGCCGACGCTCGTCGAAGCTTTGACCTACCGCCTCTCCGACCACACCACGGCGGACGATGCCAGCCGCTATCGCAGCGCCGATGAGCTCGCCGATGCCTGGAAGCGCGAGCCGGTGCTGCGGATGCGCGCCTATCTGACGGCGCAGGGCGCGTGGGACAAGGCGCGCGAAGACGCGCTGTCGAAGGACTGCAACCAGCGCGTGCAGGCCGCGGTGCAGGCGTATCTCGACGTCGCCCCGCCTGCGCCCGGAGCCATGTTCGAGCACATGTACGCGAGCCTGCCGGCGGCGCTCGAAGCGCAGCGCGCCGAAGTCGAGCTCGACGCGGCCGCGCCGCCGGCCGCGCCCGGCGGCGGCGCGGAGCAGGTCTGATGGCGCAGTTGACGCTCGTCGAGGCCGTCAACCGCGCCCTCGCCTCTGAAATGGAGCGCGATGGCGAGGTCGTCGTGCTCGGCCAGGACGTCGGAAGGGATGGCGGCGTTTTCCGCTCCACGCTCGGGCTTCTCGATCGCTACGGGCCCGAGCGCGTGATCGACACGCCGCTCGCCGAAGCGATGATCGCAGGCATGGCGATCGGCATGGCCGTCGAAGGGCTGAAACCGGTCGCGGAAATTCAGTTCTCCGGCTTCGCCTATACGACCATCGACCAGATACTTAACCACGCGGGACGCATGCGCTATCGCACGCGCGGACGCATGAGTTGTCCGCTGGTGCTGCGAACGCCGTGCGCTGCCGGCATCCACGCGCCCGAGCACCACTCCGAAAGCCCGGAGGCGATGTTCGCCCACATTCCCGGCATCCGTGTGGTCTATCCGTCGTCTCCGCGGCGCGCCTACGGCCTCTTGCTCGCCGCGATTCGCGATCCCGACCCGGTCGTTTTCCTGGAACCGACGCGGCTCTACCGCCTGTTCAAGGAAGACGTCGAAGACGACGGCGCAGCGCTTCCGCTCGATACCTGCTTCACGCTTCGCGACGGCACCGATGTCACGCTCGTCACATGGGGCGCGATGGTCCACGAGACTCTGGCGGCGGCCGATGCGCTCGCGGAAGAGGGTTACTCCGCCGATGTGATCGACGTCGCCACGCTCAAGCCCTACGACCTCGACACCGTGCTAGCGTCCGTCGCGCGCACCGGCCGCTGCGTCGTGGTCTCCGAAGCGCCGCGCACCGCGGGTTTCGCTTCCGAGATCGCCGCCTCCGTCGCGGAACTGGGGCTCCTCACGCTGATGGCACCGGTGCAGCGCGTGACCGGCTACGACACCGTAGTGCCCCTCGCGCGGCTCGAGAAGCACTACATACCGAGCGTCGAGCGCATCGTTTCCGGCGCGCGCACAGCCATCGAGTACACGTAGCAATACTTTGTTACGGTACTCAAGCAAGAAAGTCCCTTCCCCCTCAGGGGGAGGGTTAGGATGGGGGTGGTTTCTCACATGAAGATATTCAAGCTTCCCGATCTCGGTGAAGGGCTCCAGGAAGCCGAGATCGTGCAATGGCACGTCAAGGCCGGCGACGCGGTGAAGACCGACCAGCCCATGGTCTCGGTCGAGACCGCGAAAGCGATCGTCGACATTCCCGCGCCTTACGACGGCAAGGTGACGCGCCTCTACGGCAATCCCGGTGACATCGCGCACCTCGGCGCGCCGCTCGTCGCTTTCGAAGGCGAAGGCGAGGATGCGGGCGCCGGCACGGTCGTGGGCCAGATGACCGTCGGGAAAGCCGTTCGCGAAGCCCCGCTCGGGGCGGCACCGGCACCGGCCGCGGCCGGCATCAAGGCGATACCCGCGGTGCGCATGCTCGCGCGCAAGCTCTCGGTCGATCTCGCCATGGTGACGCCCACCGGCGCCGACGGCATGATCACGCAGGGCGACGTCCAGCGCGCGGCGCGGATCCTCTCCGAGACCGGGCCGATCGAGCTCCTGCGAGGCATCCGGCGCGCGATGGCGCAGAACATGATGCTCGCCAACGCCGAAGTGGCATCGGCCACGATCATGGACGACGCGGACATCCATGCGTGGCGCGACGGCGAGAACGTGATGCTGAGGCTCGTACGCGCAGTGGTTGCGGGCTGCCGGGCGGAGCCTGCGCTCAATGCGTGGTACGACAGCCAGCGCATCGGGCGTTACGTCGTGAAGAAAATCGATCTCGGGATCGCGGTCGACACGCCGGACGGGTTGCTGGTGCCGGTGCTCCGCGACGTCGGCGAGCGCGGTATGGAAGACATCGCACGCGGCCTCGGCGACCTCGTGCGCGATGCCCGCGCCCGCAAAGTCCCGCCCGAGGAGCTGCGCGGCCACACCATCACGCTGTCGAATTACGGCACGATCGCGGGCCGTTACGCTTCACCCGTCGTCGTACCGCCCACCGTGGCGATCGTGGGGTCGGGCCGCATACGCGACCAGGTCGTCGCGGTCGACGGAGCGCCCGCCGTGCACCGCGTCGTGCCGCTCTCGCTCACCTTCGACCATCGCGCTGTCGCGGGCGGCGAAGCCGGACGCTTTCTCGCGGCGATGATGGCGGACTTGATGCTGGCGGCGTGACGCCGACAACATCGTTTAATGTTTAATGTTAATGTTTAGTGCTTAATGTTTAATGATCAGTGCGTTGATGATGGGTGTTAATTAAACATTCAACACTCAACATTAAACACTGAACAATAAGCCTCGAGCGCGGCGCGCTCAGCGCTCGACCGGCAGCTTGCGGTCGTTCCAGTCGACCATGCCGCCTTGCAGGTTGTAGACGTGCTCGAAACCGAGGCCTTCGAGTATCGCCGCGGCGGTGGTGCTGCGCACGCCCGACCTGCACACGACGACCGTGGGCCCCATCTTGTGCGCGAGCAGCTCACGGGCGCGATCCGCGAGCTCGCGCAGCGGGACGAGCGTGCTCCCCGGGATGTGCCCCAGCTCCCCGGTGAACTCCTGCTGCTCGCGCACGTCGAGCACGAAAGGCGGATTCGCGGCT
>CAZULX010000397.1:0-3282 GCA_964621335.1 uncultured Streptomycetaceae bacterium | reverse complement strand
ACGGCATCCGCGCCAACGCGATCGCGCCCGGGTCGGTGCGCACCGAGCGCCAGATCAAGCGCTACGAGAACAAGGATTTCATGCTCGCGGAGAAGCCGGGCTTCGCGGCGCGCCAGCGCGCGGCGATGCAGAAGCTCTACCCCTTCTCCAGAGGCGAATCCGAGGACATCGCGGCGATCGCGGTTTTCCTCGCCTCCGACGAATCGCGGATGATCACCGGAACGACCATCGCCGCTGACGGCGGGCGCTCGAGCTATCTCAAGGTTTACGTCGAAGAGTAGGAGCAGTCATCATGTCTACGGTAGTTGCTAAACGGACCCATCCCGGAACGCAGTTCGAAGTCGTTCCGGCAAAGGCCGCGCTCGGCGCTGAAATTCGCGGGGTCGACCTCGCGCAGCTCGACGACGCGACTTTCAACGCGCTGCACGATGCCTGGCTGGAGCACGTGCTGTTGGTCTTCCGCGGCCAGCGCATCGTCGCGCAGGACCTCGTGAACCTGGTGCGGCGCTTCGGCACGCCGGTCACCTCGTCGGGCCTGCACCAGAGAAATCTCGAAGAGCGCACCGCCAACCAGGTTTTCAACCTGCCGCCCGAAATCACGGTCGTCACCAATGTGCGCGAGCAGGGCAAGCCCGTCGGCATCCTCGGCGACGGCGAAGTCGTCTGGCACTCGGACTTCTCCTTCAAGGAAAAGCCGACTGCCGCGCGCATGCTGCTCGCCGTGGAGATTCCGCCGTCCGAGCTCGGCGGCCACACCTACTTCCTCAACTGCTACGCCGCCTACGACGCGCTGCCGGCCGAGACGAAGGAGCGCATCTCCGGGATGACGATCAAGCAGGCGAACATCATCGACACCGCGATGAAGCTGCGCCCCGGGGCGTCGCTCGACGACGATCCGCGCACCACGCCGGGACCGAGCCATCCGATCATCTCGACGCATCCGGAGACCGGCGCGAACATGCTTTTCCTGGGCCGCCGCCACGCAGCTTACGTGAACGGCTGCACGCTGGAAGAGTCGGAAGCGCTGCTCGGCGAGCTGTGGGCGCACGCGACGCAGCCGCGCTTCTGCTACGAGCACCATTGGGCGGTGGGCGACGTCGTCGTGTGGGACAACCGCGCGACGCTGCACAAGCGCGACGCGTTCAATTCGGAGAGTCGCCGCGTGCTCTATGCCGCCCAGGTCGATGGCCACAAGCCTTACGAAGCGCCCGACGCGGCAAACCTCCCTTCGCATCCGCGCTTCGGTCTGCACGCATGATCGATCGCATCGAGATCTTCGTCACGGCGCTTTCCGCGCGCGTCCAGCGCATTTTCTCGAGCGGGAGCTACGACACCGGGCCGGCGGAGCGGCTCCTGAGCAAACCCGTGCTGGTGAAGGTTCACGCCGACGGCGTCGTCGGCTGCGCGCAGATCCGGCCGATCAGTCCCGGCCACTTCGTCGCGGACACCACGCACAGCGCGGTCGCGGCGATCAGGGAGGTCTACGGCCCCGCTCTCATCGGCAAATCGATATTCGACATCGAATCGATCAACGAGATCTTCGACGCGCGTCTCGCGGGCAACCCCGCGGCGCGCGCGGTGCTCGACATCGCGGTGCGCGACGCCATGGGCAAAGCGCTGAACACGCCGCTCTACAACCTGATCGGCGGCTGCTGCCAGCCCCGCATACCGCTCGAGTGGTCGGTCAGCATGGCCGACGACGTCGGCACGATGGTGGCGGAAGCGAAGCGCGCGGTCGACGAGTTCGGAATCCGCGTGCTGTGTCTCAAGATGGCCGACCGCAGGGGCTTGCGCCAGGACATCCTCAATTTCCAGACGGTGCGCCGCGCGGTGGGCGACGACGTCGTGATCGGCATCGATCCCAACACCGGCTGGACGCTCGCCGATACCCTCACCGCGATACGCGAGCTGAGACCGCTCGGCCTGGGCTACATCGAGCAGCCGATGGCGCGCCGCGACCTTGCAGGCATGGCGGCGGTGCGGCGCGCGGCCGACGGCATTCCGGTCATGGCAGACGAAGGGATCTTCACGATCCAGGACGCGTACGCGCTCGCCGAAGCGCGCGCCGTAGACGCGTACTGCATCAAGCTCTACAAGCTCGGCGGCATCACGCCCGCGAAGAAGATAGCGGCGGTCGCCGAAGCCGCGAACATCCAGTTGAACTGCGGCGGCCTCGCGGTCCAGTCGCAGCTCGAAGCGGCCGCGGGCGCCCATTTCTACGCGAGCACGCCGGCCTCGCGAATGTTCGGCGCGGCCGAGTTCGTGTTCGGGCTCAACACGACAGCGAAGGACCCGCTCTCGCCCGAGAGCGATTTCGTGGTGCGCGAAGGTTACGTCGAAGTGCCGCACGGCCCCGGCCTCGGCATCACGATCGACGAAGCCGCGCTCAAGAAGAACACGCTCCTCCACGAGCACGTCAAGTAAAACTCCCGGGAGAACGGATTTGACTGCAGGACCGACCCTGCGGCTGGCGGAATTCGCCGCCGCCGTGAAATACCGTGAATTGCCGCAAGCGGTGCGCGACCAGCTTTACGCGAGCCTCGTCGATTACGTGAGAGTCGCCTCTATCGGTCAGCGCGCCGAATGGAGCGCATGGGCGGCGGCACTCGCGAAGCGCCTCGGCGGCAGCGGCGGCGCATATCTCCTTTTTTCGAATCAGCGCACGGACCCGATACGCGCCGCTTTCGTGAATGCGACGTACGCGGGAAGCATAGACGCCGACGACACTCACGTCGGCGCGATGCTGCATCCGGGCTCGATCATATTCTCGGCCGCGCTCGCGATCGCGCAGGACCGCAAGCTCGGCGGCAGCGCCGTGCTCTCGGCGGTGGCGGCGGGATACGAAGCGATGATCCGCATCGGTCTTGCGATCCAGCCGGCACACTTCCGCCGCGGCTTTCAGAGCACCGCTACCTGCGGCGTCTTCGGCGCGGGCGTCGCGGCGGCGCATCTGCTCTTCCGCGGCGCCGATCGCGCGCAGCGCATCGCCGAAACGATAGGCATCGCCGCGTCTTTCAGCGGCGGCATCACCCAGTTCTATCATTCGGGCTCCACCGTGAAGCGCATACACGCGGCGCACGCGGCGTCCGAAGGTCTGCAGGCCGCGCTGCTGGCCGAAGCGGGATTCACCGGCCCCACCGATGCGATCGAAGGCAAAGACGGCTACGCGCGCGCTTATGCCGGCGAATGGAGCGCGGAAGTGCTGCTCGACGGGCTCGGCACCGATTACCGGATTCCGGAAGTGTCGATCAAGCCGCATGCGGCCAGCGCGCGGGTGCAGGC
>CAZULX010000396.1:0-6528 GCA_964621335.1 uncultured Streptomycetaceae bacterium | reverse complement strand
GTGTGCGTGATCGCGAGATCCGCGTCGAGCGCCGCGTCGTACAGCGGCATGATGTGGTTGCCGGAGAGCGAGAAGAGATGTTTCACCCCGGCGCGCGCCAGCGTTTGCGCGACGGCGTCGGCGCCTCGAAGTTTGGACATGCGCGCGCTCCTCGATTCGGAAAAAACGGAACGCGCGATGATCTCACATCACGGCGCGATGACGCCGTCGATCAGCTTGCCGGTCCCGCCGCAATGCTCGCAGCGCGCGCCGTCGTCGCGGATGCCGCTCCCGGTGCACTGCGGACAGATGTTTTCGCCCGTAGCGGGCAAACCGGCCGCCGGCTGCTCGTTCGGATTCATTTCGGGGTCTATGGGATTGCCGCTCGAAGCGGCCAACTTCACGAATTTCTCTCGCATGGTTACCTCCGGTTAACCGACCCGGTAAAGGGCGCGCGGAGCCTTGTGGAGGCGCTCGAAGCCGTGGTCGGTGACGTGTACGAGCTCGCCGACCTGGACCCCGGCGCGCTGGTCTTTGGTGATCACGTTCGGCTGTATCACCACCGTCATCCCGGCTTGCAGCGTGAGGTCTGGCACGCGGCCCGCCGGGCGGCTCTGGCTGCCGATGACCGGCGGGAAATAGCCCCCGCCGTAGCCGTGCACGATGTCGTCGCACGTCGTGTATCCCGCTTTCTCGATCACGCCCGAGACGTCGATGATCTGCTGCGGCGTCGTGCCTGCGCGCAATACCGAGGCGATCGCGTCGTATGCGGCTTCGGCGGTTGCGTACAGATCCTTGTAAAGCGGAGTCGGGTCGGCGGCAACGGTGAAAGTGCGCAGCACCTGTCCCGGGTAATCCCAGAAGCCGCCGCTGATCTCGCAGAAGACGACATCGCCCGCCTGGATCGTGCGATTCTCCGGGAACTGCCGCGGCACGCAGCAATCCGGGTTCTGCATCGGAGTGACACCGAAGTAGTGGATCTGCGTGACGCCGCCGTGCGGGACGTACGCGTGCTCGGTGATGTCCCACAGGTCTCGCTCGGTGAGCCCCGGTTTCAGCTCGCGCCGCAGCGCGTCGATCGCGGCGTCGCTGAACGCGGCGCCGATGCGCAGCCAGTCGAGCTCCTCCGCGGATTTGGAGAGCCGCAGCGCCACGTACTCGCTATTCATCTCGACCAGGTCTTCGAAAGCGCCTTCGAGCTTCCTGCACTTGCGGTAGGCGAGCGGGCCCATGAAACCCACCCGCTTGGCGCCGCGGCGCTGGAGCTCGGCGATGACTTTGTCGACACCGGCGTGCTCGCCCCATTTGACGTCGGTCGCCTGTGCGATGCGCTGCGCGAGCGGCCAGTGGTTATACCACTCCATGAACATGAGGTTCTTTTCATGCGGTGAGACGATGACCAGCGCTTCGGTCGTCGTCGGCCAGCCGGTGATCCACTGCACGCCCGATCCCGAGCGCTGCTCGCCGCACACGAGCAGGTGATCGACCTGCATTTTCTGCATCGCGCCGATGAGTGCCCGCCGCCGTCGCTCCATCTCCTCGGGGGAGAAGCGCGGGAAAGGCTGCTCTCCGGCGATCGCGGCAAGCCTGGAATCGAGTTGCATGACCGTGGGGGCGCTACTTCAGGTGCTCTTCGTACCAGGGGTAGGCGCTGGTGGTCGTCAGCGGCGCGCAGGAGACGACGCGGCGCACCCACGACGGATCGAGCTGCGCGAGCGAAGTCACCCCCATCAGGCCCATGGTGGTGCGAATCTCGATTTCCAGGAGCTCGAGCATGCGCTCGATTCCCGCCTGCCCGCCCGCGGCGAGTGACCAGCCGAGGAGCTTGCCGACGCCCACTGCGCGCGCGCCCAGCGCGATCGCCTTGACGACGTCGGTGCCGCGCAGGATGCCCCCGTCCACGAGCACTTCAGCGCGTCCGGCGACGGCTTCCACCACTTCCGGCAGCACGTCGATGCTGCCCTGCCCGTGGTCGAGCTGGCGTCCACCGTGATTGGAGACGTAGATTACGTCCGCGCCGTGGTCCACGGCGAGGTGAGCGTCTTCGCCGGTGGCGATGCCTTTGACGACGAGCGGACCGCCCATGCGCTCCTTCATCCAGACGAGGTCGCTCCACACGATCCCCGCCTGGTATCGCGGGTCGCCGAAGCCTTCGCGCACGCTGGCGCGGCTGATCAGGTCACGCTCGCGGCGGCCGTACCACGCGCGGTCGACGGTGACGCAGAGCGCGCGAAAGCCCGCCCCTTTCGCCTTGTCGAGTGTCTCCTCGATCCAGTCGCGGCCCGAGCGCACGTAAAGCTGGAAAATGAGCGCTTCGCTCACCGATTTCTGCGCGGCTTCGAAGCTGGGTTTCACCGCCGTGCTGATGAATGCGGTGGTTTTCTTCGCGACCGCCGCGCGGGCGACCGGAATCGCGCCTTCGGGACTGCACATGCCGAGGAACCCGCCGACGGGCGCGAGGAACACCGGCGTCGCCAGCGTTTGGCCGAGGAACGTCGCGCGCGTGTCGATGTCCGCGACGTTGACGAGCACGCGCTGGCGCAGCGCAAGGCTGTCCAGCGCGTAGCGGTTGCGCCGCAGCGTCGTCTCCGAGTCCGAGCCCCCCGAGAGGTGGTCCCACAGCTCCTGCGGCAGCTTTTGACGCGCGCTGCGGACGATCTCCTGGAGCGACTGGAATTCCGGGGCCGCCGCATTCGCCGCCGCCTGTGGTGCCTGGGGTTGTGCCATTGCTATTCCATTTCCTCTCGTTGGGGTGCGTCATCGACGCACCCTGCGCTGAACTGCACACTAAACACTAATCATTAAACACTGAACTCTTAAAGCCCTACGCCTTTGAGCATGTTCTCAGCATAACGCGCGCCCGCACCGGCGCCGTGGGCGAAGATCGAGCTCAGGCGCTCGATGTCCTGCTTCGGGAGGGCAAGCTCCGCCGCGGCGGCGTTCTGCTCGACGTTCGCGACGTGGTTGGTGCCGGGGATGGGCACGATGTCGTCGCCCTGCGCGAGCAGCCAGGCGAGCGCGGCCTGCGCGGGTGATGCACCGTTCCTGGCGGCGATCGCTTCGAGCTCGCGCACGAGCTCCACGTTGCGCGCGAGGTTTTCCGGCAGGAAGCGCGGGTTCTTGCGTCTGCGGTCGTCGGGCGGCAGATCGTCGACGCTCTTGATGCGTCCCGTGAGGAGGCCGCGCCCCAGCGGCGCGTATGCGACGTAGCCCACGCCGAGCTCGCGGCACACCGGGAGGATCTCGTGCTCGACGTCGCGGAACCAGAGCGAATACTCGGACTGCAGCACCGTGATGGGGTGCTCCCGGTGAGCGCGCCTCAACGTCTTCACGCCCGCTTCGCAGATGCCGACGAAGCGCACCTTCCCCTGAGAGATGAGCTGCGCCATCGCGCCGACCGTATCCTCGATCGGCACGTTGGGATCGACGCGGTGCAGGTAGTAGACGTCGATCACCTCGACGCCGAGGCGCTTCAGGCTCGCGTGGCAGCACTGGAAGACGTATTCGGGCCTGCCGTTGGTCCCTTTTTTTCCGTCGGGCAAGTCGATGTTGCCGAACTTGCTCGTTATGAGCGCCTCGTTGCGGCGCCCTTTGAGCGCGCGCCCGAGCAGGACCTCGTGGCGCGTTCCCCAGTAGGCATTTGAGCTGTCGAAGAAATTGATCCCGAGGTCGAGCGCGCGCGCGACCGTCGCGTTGAAATCGGCCTCCAGCGGATCGCCGAAGCGGACCGGCTGCGCCCCGCGGCCGAGACTGACGGCGGAGACCTGCGGCCCGCTCCTGCCGAGGCGGCGGTATTTCATCGGCGACCTCGCAGGACCAAGGCCTCGTCATCGTGGCGTAAGCCGCGATCCACTTTCAATGGTTTCCGGCTCACTCTCGCCACGCGAGCGGGCCCGGAATGACGTCCGGATGCCTCAAGACGACAAGCCATCGCTCACCTCCACGTTCTCGGGCTCGAGCTCGATGCCCGAGGCCTTTGCCTGCAAGAGGAGCAGCGCGGAGAAATCCTGGTCGGCGTAGCCGTGGCCGATCAGCGTCTGCACCATGTCGCGGGCGATCGAAGTGAGCGGCATCGGCACGCCGAGCGCCTTGCCGGCGCTCAAGCCGAGGTCGATGTCCTTGCGCAGGAGCTCCGGTGTGAAAGTCACGTGGAAGTCGAGGTTGGAGAGCGCCGGCGTCTTGTAGCGCGTGAACATCGAGCCCATCACGCTCTTGTTGAGAAAATCGAGAAACGCATGGCGCTTTATGCCGGCTTTCTCCGCGAGGATCGTGATCTCGCACAGGTTCTGGATGACCACGCCCAGCATTACGTTGTGACAGATCTTCGCGATGCGCGAAAGCTCGCCGTCGCCGACGTAGGAGACCCCCTGCCCGATCGCGGCGAGGTACGGCGAGACCGCGTCGAACGCGTCCTGCGGTCCCGAAGCCACGACGGTGAGCTTGCCCGCCTTGATCACCTTGGCATTGCCCGAAACCGGCGCGGCGAGGAACTTGACGCCCACTCCCGCGAGCTTTTCGCGGATCTCGGCCGACTCTTCGAGCGAGATCGAAGTGCTGTCGACGACGATCCTCGGCGCTTTGCCTTTGGACATGACGCCGCTCTCCCCGAACAGCACTTCCTTCACGTCGTTGCCGGTGGAGACCATCGTGAACACGATGTCGCAGCCGGCGAGATCGGTGAGCGCGTTCACCACTTTCGCGCCCGATTTCGCCAGCGGCTCGGCTTTCGAGCGCGTGCGGTTCCACACCGAAATGTCGCTTCCGGCTTTCGCGAGGCGCTCGGCCATCGCGTAGCCCATGCGGCCGATGCCGATCCAGCCCAGTTTGTGCTGCTTGATATTTGCCATTGCTACCCTTTCAAGGCCATGAACCATCCCCATCCCAACCTTCCCCCTGAGGGTTCCCGGCGGGAACCTTCGGCGGGCGGTGAACGAAAAGGGGAAAGCGAAGTTTCCCCCCGTTACCCCCTTCCTTCGGTTCGTACAAACTCTCCTTCCCCTTCAGGGGGAAGGTCGGGATGGGGGTGGTTTGTAAGAGTCAACCCTGCAGGTCCTGCGTCCAGAGCCGGGTTTCGATGATGAGCTTCAGCTCGCGCAGGAACGACGCCGCATACGCGCCGTCGACCGCGCGGTGGTCGAAGCTCTGTGCGAGCACGCCCACCGGGCGGATCGCGATGCTGTCGCCTTCGGGCGCCTCGATGACGACCGCTTTCTTGCGAACGCTGTCGGTCGAAAGGACCGCAACCTGCGGCTGGTTGATGATGGGGGCCGTGATGACCGTTCCATAAGCGCCGTTGTTCGTGATGGTGTACGTGCCTTCGGTCATCTCGTCGGGCTTCAACTTCCCGGCGCGCGCGCGCACCGCGAGGTCGTTGATCTCGCGCGCTATCTGCGGCAGCGATTTATCGGGAACGTCTTTCACGACCGGCACCATCAGCCCTTCGAAGTTCACGTCGACGGCGATGCCGATGTTGATATGGCGCTGGAGGGTGAGGCGCTCGCCGCCGAAAGTCGCGTTCAACCTGGGATAGCGTCCGAGCGCGATCGCAACCGCGCGCGCGACGAAAGGCAGGTACGTGAGGCTGTAGCCTTCGCGCGTCTTCCATGCCGCGCCGAGCTCGCGCCGCGCCTGCTCGATGCGGTGAAAATCGGCTTCGACGACCTGCAGCACGTGCGGCACGCTCGTCCACGACTTGAGCACGTTCTCCGCGACGCGCTGGCGGACGGTGCCGAGCGGCTGCGCTTGTCCCACCTCTACTGCCGCCGTGGCGGGCGGCCTGCCTGCTGCACCGTCCCCCTGCCGTCCGAGCGTGGCGACATGTGCAGCAACGTCGTCGCGCGTGATGCGTCCGTCGCGTCCGGTCCCGCGTATGTCCTTCGGATCGAGGGTGTGCTCGGCGATGAGCTTGCGCACCACGGGGGAAAGCCGGCCCTGCGCGCCCGCGGGGGGCGGCGCGAGCGGCGGCTTGGCGATCTCCGCCTGGTGCGGCGCGGTGGGGCTGATGCGCTGCGCGCCCGCGCCTTCGGGCGACACGGCGCTCGAGAGGTGGCCGCTCGCCTCTTTCGCGGCAGCGGCGCCGCTTTCGCGAATGACCGCGAGACGCGCGCCGACTTTCGCGCTCACGCCTTCCCCGACCAGTATTTCCGCAACGACGCCGGCGGCGGGTGCGGGAATCTCGGTGCTCACCTTGTCGGTCTCGACGTCGAAAAGCACCTCGTCGGCTTTTACCGCGTCGCCGACTTTCTTGTACCACCGGGTGACCACACCTTCGGCGACCGTCTCGCCGAGCTGCGGCATGATGACATCCATTGCCACGACCTTTCGTTACGCGGTGCATCCTCGATGCACCCTACCCGTGTTACCTAATCGATCTTCTCGCTGATCTCTTTCACGATGCGCTCGACCGAGGGTATCGTCGCATCCTCGAGCCTGTCCGCCGAAGGCAGCGGAATGTGCGGCGTCGTGATGCGCAGGATCGGACCGTCGAGGCTCCAGAAGCACTCGTCCGCCGCGATCGAGGCAATTTCCGCGCCCCAGCCGCAGAGCCGC
>CAZULX010000395.1:0-6859 GCA_964621335.1 uncultured Streptomycetaceae bacterium | reverse complement strand
CCGACGAAGTCGAGGTAGGTCATACGATCGAAAACGATCAAAGCGGCTTTCATGGGCATCGCTCCGCGAAGTGATTACTGTAAGAGCGCTCTAAGGCTCGTAACTGAGGATGATTTCGTACAGGCGCGATCGATGGCATTTCGATTCGTCCGCGCAAAAGCAGCCGACGCTGATCGGCATGCGCTGCGCGATCCTCGCGATGAGCTCTACGTTCTGCCTGCTTTCCGCATTGCCGAGGAGCTCGCGCTCGTAGCTATCGAAGAACCACTTCCAGCCCGCCGGGTCTTCGAGGTCCCGACTCCGCAATCGGCTCAACAATTTCACGCTCGGCGCCAGCGCCGGAAGCCATACGTCGAAGTATCCGTCGCGCGCCCACCGCGCCTTCGGCACGCCGCGCGGCGGCCGGCGCGTCGTTCCGATGCGCAACCCGTCGCCCCGCTTCGCGGGCGTGCCGATGCGAAACGTTCTGAGCTTGAGCTTCGTCTTCATGGACTGTGGAGTGTGCGGCCTATCCGTGCCTCCGTTGCCGCGATGAATTGCGCGATGCGCTTCACGCCTTCCTGCAGACGCTCGATCGAGTTGGTGTAAGCGAAGCGCACGTGCTCGGCCGCGCGATGCGAGCCGAAATCGACGCCGGGCGTGATCGCGACGCCGGCCTGCTCGAGCAGATCGAGCGAGAACTGCAGGCTGTCGCCGGTCAGGCGCGAGCAGCCGGCGTAGACATAGAACGCGCCTTGCGGGGTCTGCGGGATGTCGAAGCCGAGCGCGCGCAGCGCAGGCACCAGGTAATCGCGCCGGGCGCGGAACTCGTCGCGGCGCGAGTCCAGAATCGCGAGCGTCTCGGGTTCGAACGCAGCGAGCGCCGCGCGCTGCGCGGGCGCGGGCGCCGAGAGGTAGACGTTCTGCGCGAGCTTGTCGATCTCTCGCACGTAGCGTTCGGGCGCGACCATCCAGCCCAGCCGCCACCCCGTCATGTTGAAGTATTTCGAAAAGCTGTTGATCACGAAAAGCTCGCTGTCGAGCTCGAGCGCAGTCCGGGTCTCGCCCGCGTAGACGAGTCCATGGTAGATCTCGTCGACGATGAGCGTGCCGCTGCGATTCGAAGCGCACGACGCCATCGCCGCGAGCTCTTCGGATGCGATCAGCGTTCCGGTTGGATTGGATGGCGTCGCCACGATCGCCGCCACGGTGCCGTCGCTCCAATGGTGCTCGAGGAGCTCCGGCGTCATCTGATAATTGCTGTCCGGCCCGACGGGAACGTTCACCGGCTCGCCATTGAGGAGCCGCACGAAATTTCGATTGGCGGGGTAGCCGGGGTCGGAGACGAGGACGCGGGCGCCCGGATCGACCAGCACCCCCATCGCGAGCAGCAGCGCGCCAGACGAGCCCGCAGTGATGACGACGCGCTCCGGCGAGACGTCCACGCCGTAACGCGTGGCGTAAAAGCGTGCGATCGCCGCGCGCAGCTCCGGAGAGCCGAGTGCGGAGGTATAGAAAAGATCCCCTTTTTCGAGCGCCCGTATGCCGGCTTCGCAGATCGGACGCGGCGTTGGGAAATCGGGCTCGCCGATCTCCATGTGCACGATGGAGCGGCCCTGCGCTTCGAGCGCTTTCGCGCGCGCGAGGAGCTCCATCACGCGGAACGGCTCGATCGCGCTCATGCGCGAAGCGAGCCGGGGCGGTCGGGCCACCTCTTCAGCGCGGCGCGATGCCTTTCTCCTTGAAGAACCGCAGCGCACCCGGGTGCCACGGCACGGGAGAGGCGCCTATGGTCTGGTTCTCGAGAGTCATGTTCGCCGATTCGCGGTGGGCGAGAACGAGGTCCGCTGCGACCGACGAAGCGACGAAATCGCGGCGCGTCCAGGTGGTCTTGTTGGTGACGAGGGCAAGCAGGTCTTCTCGCATCATGTCGTTCACTGGCTTTTCTCCTGACGGTCGGCGGAACCAAGCGGCGGTGAAAGGCTAGGACAAAGGGCGATGCTTGGCAACAGCGGCCGGCAGCGGCAGCGCGGTTTTGTACTTCACCTGCTTCAGCGCAAAGCTCGACTTGATGCTCGCCACGCCGGGTATCTTCGCCAGGTAATCGACGATGAAGCGCTCGATCGACTGCACGTCGGCGACGACCACGCGCAGCAGGTAGTCCGCGTCGCCCGTCATGAGATAGCACTCCATCACCTCCTCGCGCGCGAGCACCGAGGCTTCGAAAGTGTCGAGCGCGTTGCGCATCTGCTTTTCCAGGCTGACCTGTATGAAGACGCTGACCGTGAGGCCGACCCTGAGCGGGTCGAGCAGCGTCACGTAGCGGCTGATGACGCCGCTTTCTTCGAGCGCACGGACGCGGTTGAGGCAAGGCGACGGCGACAGGCTCACCGCGCGCGCCAGGTCGACGTTGGAGATGCGCGCTTCGTCCTGGAGGCGGGAGAGAATGCGCCAGTCGGTGGCGTCGAGAGCCGCTTGCGACATTTTATTTCTCTATTCTCGGATTATTCGGCATTAAATTCTGCCGAGGCTGCTGCGGTCAAGCTGAATCGGAACCAAATGCCGGTGTCGAAGCAGTAGGATCATGCCGACCTGCGCCGCGCGAGCAGCGGTGCGTCACCGAGCCCCGACCGCTCCGCTACCCACTCGTCACTCGCCACCAGTCACCCGTCACCAGTCACCAGTCACGGACCTCGATATGACCGACCTCTCTCACATGTCCTCCTCGAGCTTCTGGCGCGTGCTCCAGCCCGACGCCGATCCGGTCGAGACCGGGGAATGGCTGGAAGCTTTCGACTCGATCGTGGAAAAGGAGGGCCGCGAGCGCGCGACTTTCCTCCTCCGGAAGCTCCTCGACCGCGCGCGTGCGCGGCGCGTGCCGCTGCCCCCGGTGCTCAATACGCCGTACGGCAACACCATCCCGCTCGCCGAGCAGCCGCAATACCCGGGCAACCTCGAGCTCGAGCAGCGCATCGGCTCGATCGTGCGCTGGAACGCGCTCGCGATGGTGGTGCGCGCGAACCGCGAGCACGCCGAGCTGGGCGGCCATATCGCGACTTACGCGTCGATCGCCGATCTTTTCGAAGTCGGGTTCAACCACTTCTTTCGCGCGGGTCAGCAGGGCGACCTCGTTTACGTGCAGCCGCACGCCGCGCCCGGCGTCTATGCACGCGCTTATCTCGAAGGCCGGCTCACCGCAGAGCACCTCACGAACTACCGGTGCGAAACCGGCGGCAGCGCCGGGGGAGGGGCCGCGGCAGCGTCCACCGCTGCGCAGGCTGTGGCCCATCAGGGCCACGGCCTGTCTTCGTATTGCCACCCGTATCTCATGCCGGATTTCTGGCAGTTCCCGAACGCCTCGATGGGCATCGGCCCGCTGACCGCGATCTACCAGGCGCGCTTTCTGCGCTACCTCGAGAACCGCGGCGTCCTCGAAACCGCGGGCCGCAAGGTCTGGGCTTTCGTGGGCGACGGCGAGATGGACGAGCCGGAGTCGCTCGCGGGGCTTTCGGTGGCGGCACGCGAAGGCCTCGACAACCTGATCTTCGTCGTCAACTGCAACCTGCAGCGGCTGGACGGCCCGGTTCGCGGCAACGGCTCGATCATCCAGGAGCTCGAAGGGCTTTTCGCCGGCGCGGGCTGGAACGTGATCAAGGTGCTGTGGGGCACCGACTGGGACCCGCTCTTCGCGCGCGACGAAGAAGGCGCCATCATCCGGCGGCTGCACGAGACGGTAGACGGCGAGTTCCAGAAATACGCCGCGACCGACGGGCGCTTCAACCGCGAGCACTTCTTCAACAAGTATCCGGAGCTCCAGAAAATCGTCGCGCACCTCTCCGACGAGGACATCGATCGTCTGCGCCGCGGCGGCCACGACCCGGTAAAGATCCATGCGGCCTATCACGCGGCCGTGAATTACACCGGACGCCCGACGGTCATCCTCGCGCAGACCAAGAAAGGCTACGGCATGGGCCACTGGGGGCAGGGACGCATGGGGGCGCACCAGGCGAAAAAGCTCGAGGACGACGCCCTCCTCGCTTTCCGTGACCGCTTCGCGCTGCCGCTCGCCGACGACGACGTGCGCGAGCTGCGCTATTACAAGCCCGCCGAAGACAGCCCCGAAATGCGCTATCTCCCCGGGCATCGTGAGAAGCTCGGCGGCTATCTGCCGGCGCGCCGGCATTCGGCGCCCTCGCTCGCGGTGCCCGCGCTCCAGAGCTTCTCGCGGATACTCGAAGGCTCCGGCGGCCGCGAAGAGTCGACCACGATGGTGTTCGTGAAAATGCTCTCGCAGCTCCTCAAGGACGCCAGCATCGGCAAGCGCATCGTGCCGATCGTCGCGGATGAAGCGCGCACCTTCGGCATGCAGTCGCTCTTCAGGCAGGTCGCGATCTACTCGTCGGTGGGACAGCTCTACGACCCGGAAGACCGCGACGAGCTCCTCTATTACAAGGAGGCGCGCGACGGGCAGATCCTCGAGGAAGGGATCACCGAGGCCGGGGCGCTCTCGTCGTGGATCGCGGCGGCGACGTCCTACAGCGCGCACGGCGTGCCGATGCTGCCGTTCTACATTTTCTATTCGATGTTCGGCTTCCAGCGCGTGGGCGATTTCATCTGGGCGGCGGCGGACTCGCGCGCGCGAGGCTTTCTGCTCGGCGCGACAGCCGGACGCACCACGCTCTCGGGCGAAGGGCTCCAGCACCAGGACGGCTCGAGCCCTCTCGTCGCAGCGACCGTGCCGAGCTGCCGCGCATACGATCCCGCCTATGGCTACGAGCTCGCGGTGATCGTCCAGGACGGCATGCGGCGCATGCTCGAATCGCACGAGGACGTCTTCTATTACATCACCGTGATGAACGAGAACTACGCGCAGGTCCCCATGCCCGCGGGGGCGGAGGAAGGGATATTGCGGGGTATGTATCGCGTGCAGGAGGTCTCTCCCGCGCCCGACAAGAACCGCGTGCAGCTCCTCGGCTCGGGAACGATCCTGCGCGAAGTGCTCGCCGCAGCGACGATCCTCGAGCGCGATTTCGGCGTCGCCGCCGATGTCTGGAGCGTCACGAGCTACCCCGAGCTGCGGCGCGACGGCATGGACGTCGAGCGCTGGAATACCTTGCATCCCGAATCGCAGCAGCGCACGAGTTACGTCGAGCAGTGCCTGTCGCAGACTTCGGGACCGGTGATCGCGGCGAGCGATTACGTGCGCGCGCTACCCGACCTCGTTCGCACCTGGGTACCGCGGCGTTACGTGACGCTGGGCACCGACGGCTTCGGGCGCAGCGACACGCGAGTCGCATTGCGCCGCTTTTTCGAGGTCGACCGCACGGCCGTGGTGATTTCGGCGCTCAAGGCGCTTGCCGACGAAGAGCGCGTCGCGCCTTCCGTCGTCGCGGATGCGATCGCGCGCTACGGCGCCGATAGCGCCGAGCGCAACCCCTGGGATGCCACGTAGGCCGTCGTCCCGGCGCGAGGGCGCAGTCGTATAAATCGTAGGGTGCATCAACGATGCACCGACCGCGGTGCGTCGACGCGCCGACCGCCGCCCCCTTACGTGACAGCGTGCTTGCGCTTGGCAGCGCGCTTCTTCGCCGCCTTCGCCTTCGGAGTCTGCGGCGCCCCCAGGCAGCTCAGATAGCGATCGATCAGCGCTTCGGCATCGCGCTCGAGTCTCACGTAGGTGCGGTCGGCGAGCCAGTTGCTGATGAGCCCGAATATCATCGCGTCGAGCCCGATCGCCGCGAGCCGCGCGTCGAGGCCTTTCGGGAGCTGACCGCGCTTGATCGCGTTGCGGATCGCCTTCTCGGTGCGGTCGACGCAGTTGCACTTGATCTCGTTCAGCCGCGCTTTCACCCCCGCCATCTCTTCGATGTACTCGCACTTGTGCGTGACGATGTCGAAGACGCGCTGGCGCTGCAGGTCGGTCGCAGTGCGCTTGAGCGCCCCTACCGCTGCCTGTTTGAGCCTCATCAGCGGGTCGTCCGTCGCCTCGTCGTCGCCGCGATCGGCCATGTCCTCGGGCGGCAGGGTGACGCGGCTCACCATCGCGGTGAAAAGCTCGCTCTTGTTCCTGAAGTGCCAGTAGATCGCGCCGCGCGTCACCCCGGCTGCGCGCGCGACGTCCTCGAGCGAGGTATGCGACACGCCGCGCTCTGAAAAAACGAGCTCCGCAGCATCGATTATGCCGTTGCGCGTCTCGGCCGCTTCGTCGCGCGTTCGCCTCACCATACGAGTCCCCTGTGATCCCGGCGCCGTAACCGGACTGAAACATTATCGGTACAGGCTGTTACTTTACATCCATACATGGTTGTATGTAAACTGCGCCCGGTACCCATCCGCACAACAGCACAAAGAACCCGACAGGTCTCGCCATGTCCCGCACGCTTCGCATCGCCGTCCCCTTCGCGCTCGCCCTCCTCGCCGCCGGCTGCAAGCAGGAGGCCGCCCAACCCCAGGGCATGCCTCCCGCCGCCGCAGTCACGGTGATGACGACCGAGGCAAAAGAGGTGCCGGTGAGATACGAGTACACCGCGCAGACCGCGGGCTATCGGGAAGTCGAAGTGCGCGCGCGCGTCACCGGCATCGTGCTCCGCCGCAATTACAAGGAAGGCGCGCCGGTGCGCAAGGGCGAGTCGATGTTCACGCTCGATCCGGCGCCCTTCGAAGTCGCGGTCGCGCGCGCCGAAGCCGATCTCGGCGTCTCGAACGCGCGGCTCGAGCGCGCGCGGCGCGACGTCGCGAGGCTGAAACCCGTGCTCGAAGCGAAAGCGGTGAGCCAGAAGGAGCTGGACGACGCCATGTCGGGGGTGCGCGTCACTGAAGCCGAGACCAGGAGCCTTCAGGCGCGGCTGAACGAAGCCAAGCTCAACCTGAGCTACACGCG
>CAZULX010000394.1:0-2878 GCA_964621335.1 uncultured Streptomycetaceae bacterium | reverse complement strand
TGCTACCGCCGCGAATTACGTCAAGGCGTGGCAGCGTTACAAGTCCGAACTCAAACCGGACGGCTCACAGTAATGCCGCCATAGCGACGGCGGCGTTTCTATCGTCATGCTGACGCAAGCCAGACTCGAGGAATGCTTTTTCCGGGCATGAAAAAACTCGACCGCGTCAAAGCCGCGCTACGCAGCGAAGCCGTCGACCGACCGCCTTACGGTTTCTGGACCCACCTTCCGGGTATCGACCTCGATCCGCAGCGACTCGCGCGGGAGACTGCTTCGTTCGCGCAGCGTTACGACCTCGATTTCGTGAAGTCGATGCCCAACGGTCTTTACTGCGTCGAGGATTGGGGCTGCATCTGCGATTACAGCGACATCGAGCGCGGCGGCGTTGCGAGAGTAACCGGGCCCGCAGTGGACGCGCTCGAAGACTGGGACGCACTCGAGCGCGTCGACGTGACGCGCGGCGCGTTCGGCCGCGAGCTCGAGCACCTCGGCTCGCTCTGCGCTCTGGCAGGCCGCGACGTTCCGGTGCTCGCGACGGCATTCTCCCCCCTCACGATCGCCGGCAAGGTCTCGAACGGCTTCTCGCGCGAGCACGCGGGGCGCGACGCCGACGCCGTGCGCAGAGGGCTCGAGACCATCACCGAAGTCACCTGCGCTCTGGTGCGGGAGACGATCGAGCGCGGCTGCGCGGGGATTTTCTTCGCGGTCCAGGAAGCCGCTCGCGGCGCTTACGATGAAGCGGCCTATCGCGCGCTGGGAGAGCCGTACGATCGCCGCGTGATCGACTCCGCGCGCGACGCGGGCGGGTGGTTCAACGTCGTTCACATGCACGGAGACGACATACTCTTCGACCTGATGAAGGCCTACGACGTCCCCGCGCTCAACTGGCACATCGGCGAGACGCCGCCTTCGATCGCCGACTATCGCGGAAGCGGCGGCGCCAAAGCGATCCTCGGCGGGCTGCAGCGTGGGCACGTCACGCGCCAGGACCGCGTCGGGATACAGGCGGACATAGACCGCGCGCTCGGCGAGAGCGGCGCGCGAGGCCTCCTCCTCGCACCCGCGTGCGTGATCCGCCACCCCGTCGACGACGCGACGTTGCTATGGACGGCCGGGCGCATCAAGGCGCTTGCGCATTGATCTGCAGAAGCAACAGCCGACGCGGGTCTCATAAGGAGTCGTCTCGAACGATCTAGGGGGAAGCGCACGCTGCTTACCCCTGCTCCCAGCGCCGCGAGCGGTCGACCGCCCTGCCCCACGCTTGCATGAGCGCTGCAGCCCGGTCCCGGCTCATGGACGGCTCGAATATCCTCTCCGCCTCCCACTGCGAGTCGATGTCTTTGGCGCCTCGCCAATACCCCGTCGCGAGCCCCGCCAGATAAGCCGCTCCCAGCGCCGTCGTCTCGTGTATCCGCGGACGCACCACCGGAACGCCGAGCACATCGGCCTGGAACTGCATGAGGAGGTCGTTGCGCGTCGCGCCGCCGTCGACCCGCAACTCGGAGAGCCTGATTCCCGCGTCGCTTTCCATCGCGAGCAGCACGTCCGCAGTCTGATAGGCGATGCTTTCCAGCGCGGCCCGCGCGATGTGAGCCGCCGTCACGCCGCGGGTGAGACCGAGCATCGCGCCGCGCGCATACGCATCCCAGTGCGGGCTTCCCAGACCCGCAAAGGCAGGCACCAGATAGACACCGCCATTGTCCGGAACTGATTCCGCGAGCGCCTCGACATCGCCGGACGACTTGATGATGCCGAGGCCGTCCCGCAGCCACTGTACCGCCGCGCCCGCGACGAAAACACTGCCTTCCAGGGCGTACGCCGGTTCCGCGTCGTTGGAGCACGCAGCGGTCGCGATCAGCCGGTTGCGCGAGCGGATCGGCTCCCGGCCGGTGTGCATCAGCATGAAACAGCCGGTGCCATAGGTGTTTTTCACCCTGCCCGGCGTGGTGCAGCGCTGACCGAAGAGCGCGGCCTGTTGGTCGCCCGCGATGCCCGCAACGGGAATGCCCGCGCCGAAAAGATCGACCGTCGTTTCCGCGAAGACGGCGCTCGACGCCCGGACCTCGGGCAGCATCGCGCGCGGCACGTCGAACAGCTCGAGCAGCCCGTCGTCCCAGGTGCGATCGTGGATGTCGTAGAAGAGCGTGCGCGAAGCGTTGGTGACATCGGTCGCATGAGTGGCACCCCCGGTGAGCTTCCAGAGGAGCCACGAATCGACAGTCCCGAAAGCGAGCTCGCCGGCGAGCGCTCGCCTGCGTGCGCCGGGGACGTTGTCGAGTATCCATTGCACTTTGGTACCGCTGAAATAGGCGTCGATCACGAGACCGGTCTTCGCAGCGATCGCCTCTTCGTGCCCCGCCGCCCTGAGCGCATCGCACAACGGCGCGGTACGGCGGTCCTGCCACACGATGGCGTTGCACACGGGCTCGCCGGTTGCGCGGTCCCATACAACGGCAGTCTCGCGTTGATTGGTGATGCCGATCGCCGCGATGTCGCGTGCCGCCAGACCCGCGCGCGCGAGCGCTTCGGCGGCAACCGAGAGCTGGCCCGCCCAGATCGCGTTCGGGTCGTGCTCGACCCAGCCGGCGCGGGGAAAAATCTGGGGCAATTCCTTCTGCGCGATCGACCGCACGGCGCCGCGCTCGTCGAAGACGATCGCGCGCGAGCTGGTGGTGCCCTGATCCAGCGCCAGGACGAAACCGCTCCGCTTGGGAGACATTACGATACAGAGGGAAACCGAGGTTTCCCTCCGTAACCTCCTTTCCTCTTGGCTCGCAGTGCTCGCTTCATCACCTTGATCCGTGGGTGCGTCGGTGACGCACCGGCCGTGAGTCTCACTTCAGGAGCAGCCCTATGCCGCTCGCCATCAGCAATACCG
>CAZULX010000393.1:0-16044 GCA_964621335.1 uncultured Streptomycetaceae bacterium | reverse complement strand
CCTGCTGGGTGCCAAAATACGCTGCCAGGTTCGCCATGTCGTCCCGGGAGAGGCCTGCAACGATGCCGCTCATCACCGGGCTCGGCCGTTCGGCGGGCTTGCCGCCTTCGGACTTGAAGTTGGTGAGCTGCTTGAAAGAGTAATCGGGGTGCTGGGCCGCGATCACGGGATTGACGGGAATCGTGCTGTTGCCGTCGGCGTTGTGGCAGGCTACACACACCTGGGTCACGATCTGCTTCGCCTTCGCGGGATCGCCTTTGGGCGCGCCCTGACCGTGAGCGGCAACTGAAAACAACACGCCGGCGAGCGCCGCAACCAGGCGTAGGTTCATGCTGTTGTTCCTCGGGATTTTGCTGAAGCGGGAAAGGCGACATTGTATAGTACGCCCTTCCCCCAGCGCCACTTTCGAGCGCCATAACAACAACCTATGTCGCTCTTCCGAGATGCGCGCTTCATTGCCTCCGCGTACACGTTGGGCGAGCTGCCGCCCGATGTGGGCGCCGAAGTCGCTTTCGCCGGGCGCTCGAACGCCGGCAAATCGAGCGCGATCAACGCGATCACCCAGCGCCGGCGCCTCGCTTTCGTGAGCAAGACGCCGGGCCGCACGCAGACGATCAACTTTTTCGACTGCGGCGGGGAGAGAAGGCTCGTAGACCTGCCCGGCTACGGCTACGCTGCAGTGCCGCTCAAGGAGCGCAAGCACTGGGGCGAGTTGATCGGCGCCTACCTGCAATCGCGTTCGTCGCTGAAGGGACTCGTGCTGATCGTCGATGCGCGGCATCCCATCACGCCGCTCGACGAGCAACTCCTAGGATGGCACGCGCCGTCGCGCCAGCCGGTGCTCGTGCTGCTCACCAAGGCCGACAAGCTGGGACGCCAAGAGGCGGCGAAATCGCTGAAGGCCGCCGAAGCGGCGCTGCCCCTCTTGCACCCGGCCGCCAGCGCCGTGCTGTTCTCGGCGGTGGCAGGGACCGGGCAGCGCCACGCCCAGGGAATGCTCCAGGCTTGGCTCAAGAGCCCCTGAGTGCGCGGGTTGCGCCTTCCTCAGGAGCTGCAGAATAAAAAACCCCCGGTTAAAGGGGAGTAAAACCGGGGGCAAAAGAGCCTGAATAAGGATTAAGGCGCCCGCTCAGGGAGGAGAAGCGGGAGACGATGAGACATCGTCTGTTCAATAGGACGACTATAATTCGCATTAGTTCCCAGCTTTCATTTCTGCCAAAAAACCTTGGATCTTCAATCATGTATCCGCTAGGCACGTTCCCAGGGCGGCGTCTGCGCCGCATGCGCCGCGACGACTTTTCGCGCCGCCTCATGCGCGAGCACACGCTGACGGCGGGCGACCTCATCTACCCCGTATTCGTGATCGACGGCAAAGGCCGCAGCCAGGCGGTGCCGTCGATGCCGGGGGTGCAGCGCTACACGATCGAGCGCCTGCTCGCGCATGCGGAGAGCTGCGTCGAGCTCGGCATTCCCGCCGTGGCGCTTTTTCCGGCGGTGGACAAGAAACTCAAGACCGCGGACGGGCGCGAAGCGACCAATCGACGCGGGCTCATTCCGCGCGCGGTCGCGGCGTTGAAAAAGCGCTTCCCGGAGCTCGGCGTCGTCACCGACGCCGCGCTCGACCCGTACACCACGCACGGACAGGACGGCGTCGTCGACGCGGCGGGTCACGTCTTGAACGATGAAACCGTGGCGATACTGTGCAGGCAGGCGCGGGTGTGCGCCGAAGCAGGCGTCGACGTGATCGCGCCGTCGGACATGATGGACGGGCGCATCGGCGCGATCCGCGGCGCGCTCGACGAAGCCGGTTTCATCCACACGCGCATCCTCGCCTACTCTGCGAAGTACGCATCGGGCTTCTACGGGCCTTTTCGCGATGCCGTGGGCTCGGCGAAGCAGCTGGGCCGCAGCAACAAGTACACCTACCAGATGGATCCGGCGAACAGCGACGAAGCCTTGTGGGAAGTCGGCCTCGACCTGCAGGAAGGCGCCGACATGGTGATGGTCAAGCCGGGCATGCCATACCTCGACGTCGTGCGGCGGGTGAAAGACACGTTCAAGGCGCCGACATACGTCTACCAGGTGAGCGGCGAATACGCGATGCTCAAGGCCGCCGCGGCGAACGGATGGCTCGACGAAGAAACGTGCATGATGGAAGCGCTGCTCGCCTTCAAGCGCGCGGGCGCGGACGGGATCCTGACTTATTTTGCGCTCGATGCGGCGCGCATTCTGAAGCGGGACGGCTAGGCGTTCTCGAGCAGCGCCTCTACCGCTTGCGGCCGCGCGCGCTCGAGCGGCTTGCCCTCGGGCGTGGTGCGTACCGAAGCGCGGATGTCGTCGAGCGCGAGCACCACCAGCTCGATCTCCACCCCGCCCTCGTCCACAATGAACGCGGGCACAGTGCGCACCGTGTCGCCGAGCCACAGACGCCGCTGTCCCGCGCGATAGGCCCCGCCGCGCTGGATGAGGTACAGCTCCACGGCCTTTTCGTTGTCGGTGTAGAGTTGGAGGTTCACGTCCGCGTATTTTCCGGCGGTGCCGGTGAGAACGGAACCGGTGAGGTAGGGATTAAAGCGCTCGAGGTCGCGCATCACGGCGAGCGCGCGCGTGCGCAGCTCACGCAGGCGTTCGAGGTGCGTCCCGCCGCCATAGAGCGCGCGATGCGTGCGCAGCGCGGCGTCGACCTCTTCGTTGGTGGGTAGCTGGCGCGTGTCGGCGACGCCGGCCTGGCGCGCGGCTTTGCGCTTCGCGCTGGCGTAATCTTCAATGCCGTCTTCGGCCATGAGGCGCGCAGCGAGATGCGCGATGCGGCTGCGCTCGTCGTTGCGTTCGCGCTCTGGGCTGCGGCCGCGGTCTTTGGCCATGCGCTAGAAAAGCTGGTTGCGGATTTCCTCCGGGGGACGCTCGCCGTTCCCGGGGAAGCCCAGGGTCGTCGCGGCTTCGGGCGGTGGGAACTCCTGGTAGAAGTAGTCGACGACACCGGCCTCGCCTTCCATGGCCCGCGTCCCGGTTTCCGCGCTGATTCTTGCCGAGATGATGCCCGCAGGCGGCGTGAATGCCGGCTCCGCGACGCCTTTCAGCGCTAAGCCCATGTAGCCCATCCAGATCGGCAGCGCGGCTGTTCCGCCGGTCTCACCACGTCCCAGGGTCTGCGGCTGGTCGAACCCGATCCAGGCGATCGCGACGAGCGTCGGATTGAAGCCGCAGAACCAGGCGTCGATGAAATCGTTGGTGGTGCCGGTCTTGCCGGCGAGGTCGCTGCGCCCCAGCCGCATCGCGCGCGCCGCGGTGCCCATGCGCACCACGTCGCGCATGATGCTGTGCATGATGAACGCGTTGCGCGGATCGATCACGCGCTCAGCACCCTCGCCGGCTTTCTGCGGCTTCGCCTGCGCGAGGACGTTTCCGCGATTGTCTTCGATGCGCTCGATGAAGTACGGTGGCACGCGATAACCGCCGTTTGCGAAAACCGAATAGGCCTGCGCCATCTGCATCGGTGTCACGTTGCCCGCGCCGAGCGCCATCGTCAGATACGGCGGATGGAGCTTCGGATCGAAGCCGAAGCGCTTGATGTAATCCTGCGCGTATTGCGGACCGATCGCCTGCAGGATGCGCACCGAAACCAGGTTCTTCGACTTGACGAGCGCGGTTCGCAAGCGCATCGGACCTTCGAACTTGCCGTCGTAATTCCTGGGCTCCCACGGCTCCGAGCCCGTCTGCGCGGCGCTGAACGTAAGTGGGGCGTCGTTGATGATCGTCGACGTGGTAAAGCCTTTTTCGAGCGCGGCGGAGTAGATGAACGGTTTGAAGCTCGACCCGGGCTGCCGCAGCGCCTGCGTGATGTGGTTGTACTGATTGCGGCTGAAGTCGAAGCCCCCGACGAGCGCGCGGATTGCGCCGTCGCGCGGGTCGACCGACACGAGCGCCGACTCCACCGTGGGCAGCTGCGTAATGTGCCAGCGGCCTTTCTCGTCTTTCTGGATGCGTATGATCGCCCCGCGTCTGATCCGCTGGTTAGCGCTTACTTTTTCTCCCAGCATGCGCGCCGCGAAGCGCAGACCTTCATCGGAGATCTGCACCGTCTCGCCGCCCCGACGATACGCTTTCACGAGCTTGGGACTCGCTTCGGTCACCACGGCGACCAGAAGGTCGTCGTTGTCGACCGAATCCTGCAGCGCCTCTTCGAGCGCTTCCTCGCTGGGATTGGCCGGAATCTCGGCGTGGCCTTCGGGTCCGCGGTAGCCGTGACGGCGGTCGTAATCGTGGACCCCCCGGCGCAGCGCGCGGTACGCAGCCCCCTGGTGGCGCGCGGAAAGCGTCGTATAGACGCGTACCCCGCGGCTATACGTCTCGTCCTTGTAGCGTTCGTACACCGCCTGCCTGACCATTTCCGCGAAGTGCTCGGCATGCACGGCGAAATCGTTCGCGCCTCGCTTGATGACGATCGGCTGCGCCTCGGCCCCGGCGTGCTCGGCCTCGCTGATCATCCCCAGATCGCGCATGCGGCGCAGCACATACTCCTGGCGCAACTGCGCGCGTCTGGGATTGGCGATCGGATTGAAGCTCGACGGCGCCTTGGGCAGCCCGGCGAGCATGGCGTACTCGGCGAGAGTGAGCTTCTCGAGCGGCTTTCCGAAATAAATCTGCGAGGCGGCGGCGAAGCCGTACGCGCGCTGACCCAGGTAAATCTGGTTCACGTAGAGCTGCAGGATCTCGTCCTTGGTGAGGCTCGCCTCGATCTTGAATGCCAGCAGCATTTCGTTGAACTTGCGGGTGAGCGTGCGCTCCTTCGTCAGAAAGAAATTACGCGCGACCTGCATGGTGATGGTCGAGGCACCCTGGCGCACCCCGCCCGAGACGAAGTTGGAGAGCGCCGCGCGTCCCACGCCGATATAGTCGACGCCGCGGTGGTGATAGAAGCGCTCGTCTTCGGCGGCGAGGATGGCCGAAACCATGGGCTTCGGCACCTTGGATATGGAGACGAAAGCCCGCCGCTCTTCGCCGAACTCCCCGAGCAGCGCCCCTTCCGCGCTGTAGACCCGTAGTGGGATTTTCGGCTGGTAGTCAGTAAGGACTTCCAGCGACGGCAGCGTCGGATAGACGATCACCGCCGCGAACGTGACCAGAATGACCCCGATCAGGAAGGTGGAAACTACAAGTAATAGTGGGAAAGCCCACCAGCGAACCAACATCTAGAGGCGCTCTCTTAGAGGAAGATTCTCAAGCGAAGCGGGGGCTTACGTGCGATGTTGGACATGGTATAACGTTCCAGGCGCGCCGCGGGGGAGGCGAGAATAAGCGCAACAGCACAAGCATTATAGGGACGTACACCACCAAAATAAATGGCACAAGAAAAGTTTACTTGGCCGCAGGTTACTGCTAGCATTTAAAGTAAAATCTGGGCGTGCTGCCCCATACACTTATGGCCAAAGGGAAAATCAGCTTTGACGCCTCGAAGTTGAAGTTCGATCCAGCCTCACTGGAACGACTCTTCAAAACGAAAGCGCCGCCGTTGATCGGCGCGGATTTGAGCTCCTCGGCGATCAAGATGGTGGAGCTCTCCGAAGCGGGCAAAGGGCTTTACCGGGTCGAGCGCTACGCCATCGAGCCGTTACCCAAGGATTCGGTGGTCGACGGCAACATCAACAATCTCGACGCCGTGAGCGATGCCCTCAAGCGCTGCCACAAGCGCCTCGGCACCAATATCAAGAACCTCGCGCTCGCGCTGCCGAACGCCGCGGTGATCAGCAAGAAAATTCTCGTGCCCGCCGGCCAGAGCGAGGAAGACCTCGAGTTCCAGGTCGCAACCGAAGCCAACCAGTACATTCCGTTCTCACTCGACGAGGTGAACCTCGACTTCCAGGTGCTCGGTCCGGCGCCGAACAATCCGGAAGACGTCGAAGTCCTGATCGCGGCTTCGCGCAAGGAGAAAATCGAAGACCGCGTCGCCGCCGCCGAAGCCGCTGGGCTCAAGGCGACCGTCATGGACGTCGACCTTTACGCGGCGCAGGCCGCTTTCGAGCTGATGGGGATCGGCGCGGCGGAAGACGAGAAAGACCAGAACATCGCCATGGTCGACGTCGGAGCGACCATCATGGCGGTCAACGTGCTGCGTAACGGCCAGTCGATCTATCTGCGCGAGCAGCCTTTCGGCGGCAACGAGCTGACGCAGGACATCCAGAACAAGTTCGGGCTCGCGCCCGAGGAGGCCGAGGTCGCCAAGCGCGACGGCGGCCTTCCCGAAGAATACGAAACCGAGCTCCTGCAGCCTTTCGTCGACAAGATGGGGCTGGAGATCGCGCGCGCGCTGCACTTTTTCTTCAGCTCCACGCCGTACAACCAGGTCGCCCAGATCGTGCTCTCGGGCGGCTGCGCCGCGATTCCCGGCGTCGACGCGGCGATCACCCGCCGCACGCAGGTACCCACCGTCATCGCGAACCCGTTCACCAATATGGACGTGTCGCCCAAGATCAAATTGAAGAGCCTCGCGCAGGACGCGCCCTCGCTCATGGTCGCCTGCGGACTCGCGATGCGGAGGTTCGATCCATGATACGCGTGAACCTGCTGCCGCACCGCGAGATGCGGCGGCAGCGCCAGCAAAAGCAGTTCTTCATCACGCTCGGCGCGATCGTCGCGTTGGCCGCCGCGATCTGGCTCATGGTTCACACATCGCTTTCGGGTACGTTCGAAGACCAGATCGCGCGTAACGAATACCTCACCGAAGAGATCAAGAAGCTCGACAAGGAAATCGAGGACATCCAGAAGCTCAAGGAGATGACTGCGTCGTTGCTCTCGCGCAAGAAGGTCGTGGAGACGCTCCAGAGCAACCGGGCGGAGGCCGTCTATCTGCTCGATGAGCTCGCGCGCCAGCTTCCGGAAGGCATTTACCTGAAAGCGATCAAGCAGGCCGGCGCCCGCGTCACGATCAACGGCTACACACAGTCGCAGGCGCGCGTCTCGACGCTCATGCGCAACCTCGAAGCCTCGCCCCACCTGGAAAACGCGAATCTGGTCGAGATAAAGGCGATAACCACGCCCGGCAGCCGCGTCAACGAGTTCACGCTAAACGTGAGCGTCGCCCGCCCCAAGGAAGAGCCGGAGAAAGCCGCCCAACCTGCTGCCAAGACAGCGGCCACGAGGTAGACATGACTCTCGACGAGCTGAGAAGGCTGGATCCCAAAAAAATAGGCTCATGGCCGATAGCGCCGAAAGTCGCGGTGCTGGTGCTCGCGCTCGTGCTCATACTCTTTGCCGGATACTGGTTCGACTGGAGCGGCCAGATCGAGCAGATCGACGCGGAGAAAGCGAAGGAAGATCAGCTCAAGACGACCTTCATCGAGAAGAAGAAAGAGGCTCTCGACCTTCCCGCCTACCGCAAACAGCTCGAAGACATCGAGAAGCAGTTCGGCGCGCTCTTGAAGCAGCTTCCCGGGAAATCGGAGATCGACGCGCTGTTGACCGACATCAACCAGGCGGGCCTCGGCCGCGGCCTTCAGTTCGAGCTCTTCAAGCCCGCCAGCGTCGAGACGGTGCACGAGTTCTACGCCGAGCTCCCGATCTCGATCAAGATCACGGGCACTTATCACGACATCGGGGCTTTCGCGAGCGACGTCGGCAAGCTTTCGCGCATCGTGACGCTCAACGATATCGCGCTGTCGGCCAACAAGGACGGCACGCTGGCCATGGATGCGGTCGCCAAGACCTTCCGCTACCTCGACGATGAGGAGCTCGCGACGCAGAGGAAAGCGGCGGCGAAGAACAAGCAGGGGGGCAAGAAGTGAGGGGCGCCGTCGCAGCGCTGATCATCGCGAGTCTCGAGCTTGCAGGCTGCTCGGGCGAGCCCCACAGCGACCTCCGCGATTTCGTGAAGGACGGCGAGAACCTGCCGCACGGTCGAATTCCGCCTCTGCCGCAGGTAAAGCCTTACGAGCCGTTCACCTACAGCGCCTTCGACCTGCTCGACCCTTTCAAGCCGCGCAAGATCGAGCCCCCCAAAGGGGCGGGCGGGGGCGTCGGGCCCGATCTCAATCGCCGCCGCGAGCCGCTCGAAGCCTATCCGCTGGAGAGCCTGCGCATGGTCGGCACCCTCGAGCAGAAGAAGCAGATGCATGCGCTGGTGAGAGCGCCCGACAACACGCTCTTCCGGGTGCGCAACGGAAATTATATCGGCCAGAACTTCGGCCGTATCGTCGGCATTTCGGAGTCGTCCATCAAGCTGAAAGAGCTGGTTCAGGACGGCGCCGGAAACTGGGAAGACAAAGATCAGGTCCTGCTGCTCCAGGAAGAATCGGAAGCCACCAAGAAATGACCGCCATGACGACCCTACTCGCACGAGCGTTCCACGCGTTTTCGGTGCTTGCTCTGCTGCTCGCCTTTGCACCGGCTTACGCCCAGTCCAATGCGATCGAGTCCGTGAACGTCTCTCCGCAGTCCGGCGGGCGGGTGCTGATCCGCGTCACGCTCAGGCAGCCTCCGGCGAATCCCCCGGCCGGTTTCACGGTCAACAACCCGCCGCGTATCGCGCTCGACTTCCCGGCCACCGCGAACGCGATGGGCAAGAACGTGCACGAAGTCTCCGAAGGCGATCTGCGCCGCATCAACGTCGTGCAGGCCGGGGACCGCACGCGCATGGTGCTCGAACTTTCGCGCGCCGTGCGCTACGACACCCAGCTGGAAGGGCGCACCGTCCTGATCACTCTCGCCGGCGGCGGAGAGGCGAGCGCAGCGGGCACCGCGCCGGCGATCACCCAGACGTTCTCTGAGCAGAGGCCGGGCGAGCGGCGCCACGCCATGCGCGACATCGACTTCCGCAGGGGCGGCTCGGGCGAAGGCCGGATCATCGTCGATCTGTCGGACAGCCAGGTCGGCATCGACGTGAAGACGCAGGGACGCAACATCGTCGTCGAGTTCGCCAACACCACAGTACCGCGCAACCTCGAGCGGCGCATGGACGTGGCGGACTTCGGCACTCCGGTGCAATACGTCGAGTCGTTCAGCCAGGGCAACAACGGACGGCTCGTGATCACGCCGCGCGGCAACTGGGAGCACTCGGCCTATCAGACCGATACCCGTTTCATCGTCGAGGTGAAGCAGGTGATCGAAGATCCGAACCGGCTCGTGCGCCCCGGTTACGTCGGCGAGAAGCTCTCGCTCAATTTCCAGAACGTCGAAGTGCGCGCGGTGCTCCAAGTGATCGCCGATTTCACCGGGCTCAACATCATCACCAGCGACACCGTGACCGGCAACCTGACGCTGCGGCTGAAAGACGTGCCGTGGGACCAGGCCCTCGACATCATCCTCCAGAGCAAGGGCCTGGACATGAGGAAGACCGGCAACGTCGTGTGGATCGCGCCGCGCGATGAGCTCGCCACGCGAGAGAAGCTCGCGCTCGAAGCGCAGGCGCAGATCGCGGAGCTGGAGCCGATCAGGACCGAGACCTTCCAGCTCAACTACCAGCGCGCCGAGAGCTTCACCAAGATCCTGACCGACGAGAAGCAGCGCATCCTGTCGAAGCGCGGCAGCGCCGTGGTCGATCCGCGCACCAATACGCTGTTCATCCAGGACACGCCTTCGCGCCTGGAAGAGATCCGCAGGCTGATACGCAAAGTCGACGTGCCGGTGCGCCAGGTGATGATCGAATCGCGCATCGTCGAAGCGCTGGATACTTTCAGCCGCAACCTCGGCGTGCGTCTCGGCCATACCGACCTGACCCAGATCGCCGGCGGCGGCCCCCCCGGGCAACGATTGAGCGGAACCGGCACCCGCATCTTCGCCGGCGGCAACCTGCAGAGCGTCGGCGTGCAGACCGGACAGACGCCCGAATATCCGCAGAGCTTCATTCCGGATTCGCTGAGCGTGAATCTCCCGGCTCAAACGATAGGCGGTGCGCAGCCCGGTCTCTTCTCGTTCCTGCTCTTCAATAACCGGGGCACGCGCTTCCTCAACCTGGAGCTCTCGGCACTGCAGGCCGACGGGCGCGGCAAAATCATCTCGAGCCCGCGCGTGATCACCGCCGATCAGGTCGAAGCAGTGATCGAGCAGGGCACCGAGATCCCGTACCAGCAGGCGACCTCGAGCGGCGCGACCGCAGTTCAGTTCAAGAAAGCCACTCTGTCGCTGAAAGTGAAGCCTCAGATCACGCCCGACGACAACGTGATCATGAGCCTCAACGTTCACAAGGACAGCGTGGGTCAGCAAACCATATCGGGGCCGAGCATCGACACCAAGCAGGTGACGACCGAAGTTCTGGTGGAAAACGGCGGCACGGTCGTGATCGGTGGCATTTACACGCAGGACGAGCGCACGACGGTTACCAAGGTACCGATCCTCGGCGATCTGCCTTACGTCGGCTTCCTCTTCAAGAACACCACCAAGTTCGACGATCGCAACGAGCTCCTGATCTTCGTCACGCCGAGGATCCTCAAGGAAACGCTGCGGCTGAACCAGTAACCGCGCCCCACCCACGCGCCGGCCCGACGCGCTCAGCGCGGGTCGCACCGCGCCGTGCGCGGCAGCGATCGTCACCGCTGCGGCGATTCCGATAAAATTCGCCCATGAACAGCGATACTCCCAGCACGGCGGGTGCGCCCGCAGCGGGCGGAAACATCTTTCTCGTGGGTCTCATGGGCGCGGGCAAGACCTCGGTGGGCAAGCTCCTTGCGCGGCGCCTGGGCAAGTCGTTCTGTGATTGCGACCAGGAAATAGAGCGTGCGACGGGCGTACGGATCCCGATCGTTTTCGAGATCGAAGGCGAAGCCGGCTTCCGTGCGCGCGAGCGAAAAATGCTCGCCGAGCTCACGCAACGCTCCGGCATCGTGCTCGCAACGGGGGGCGGCGCCGTGCTCTGCGCGGAAAACCGGGCGGCGCTGAGAGAGCACGGGACGGTCGTTTATCTGTGTGCCACGCCGCACGAGCTCTGGCAACGCACGCGGCACGACCGCAACCGGCCTCTTCTGCAGACGCCGAACCCCCTCGCGAAACTCACCGCTCTTTTCAACGAGCGCGACGCGTTGTATCGCGAAGTCGCGCACCTGGTCGTAGACACCGGGAGCCAGAGCGTGGGTGCACTGGCGACGCGGCTCGAGCAGAAACTGACGCAGCTCGCCGGCGGCAACGCGCGCGCGCCTGAGGCGCAACCGCGTTCCACTCTCGACACCAAGACATGCGCACCCTGAACGTCGACCTCGCCGATCGCAGCTACCCCATACACATCGGCGCGGGGCTGCTCGGCCAGGCCGATCTCGTCACCGCGCACCTGCCGCAGAAACGCGCCGTTATCGTCACCAACAAAACGGTTGCGCCGCTCTACCTGGATGCGCTTACGCGCGCCTTTGCCGCACAAGACGTGTCGGTCGTTCAGATCGTGATCGCGGATGGCGAAGCGCACAAGAGCTGGCAGACGCTGAACACGATTTTCGACGCCCTCCTCGAACGCCGCTGCGAGCGCGGCACTGCGATCGTGGCGCTGGGTGGAGGCGTCGTCGGCGACATCGCAGGCTTTGCCGCGGCGGTCTACCAGCGAGGCGTGCCTTTCGTCCAGACACCGACGACGCTGCTCGCGCAGGTCGATTCGGCGGTGGGCGGTAAGACCGCGATCAATCACCCGCTCGGCAAGAACATGATCGGCGCGTTCTACCAGCCGCGCGTCGTGCTCGCGGATACCGACACGCTGCGCACGCTGCCCGAACGCGAGCTCGCTGCGGGACTTGCCGAAGTGATCAAGTACGGACTGATACGCGACCGCTCTTTTTTCGACTGGCTGGAAGGCAACCTCGACGCGCTCCTCGCGAGGGAGCCGGCTGCGCTCGCTCACGCGATCGAGCACTCGTGCCGGAATAAAGCCGAAATCGTGGGCCTCGACGAACGCGAGACCGGCGTTCGGGCGCTCCTCAATTTCGGCCACACTTTCGGCCACGCCATCGAGGCGGGAACGGGCTTTGGGACGTGGCTGCACGGTGAAGCCGTCGCCGCCGGCATGGTGCTCGCGGCGCGACTGTCGCAGCGGATGGGGCGGCTGGGGGCCGCGGACGTTGCCCGCACGGTCGAGCTCCTCACGCGCGCCGGGCTGCCCGTCGAAGCGCCCGATCTCGGTCTCGAGCGCTACCTCGATCTGATGGGCCACGACAAAAAAGTCGAAGGCGGGCGGCTCAAGTTCATCCTTCTCGACGGGATCGGCAGCGCGTTCGTGGAGGAAGCGCCTCAGGCCGCGCTCGCCGCTGTCCTCGATCTCCCGGCAGCGCATGCCTGAGGCAAGAGGGGCCCATCTCGCCCGTTACGCGGCGAGTGCAGCCTCTACCCGCGGGCGCCGGCATGCGGAAGCCGCGCCGCGCGGACGCAGCGAGTACCAGCGCGACCGTGACCGCATCATCCACTCCACGGCGTTTCGACGCCTGGAGTACAAGACGCAGGTCTTCGTCAATCACGAAGGCGACCTCTTCCGCACACGCCTCACGCACAGCCTCGAGGTGGCGCAGCTCAGCCGCTCGATCGCGCGCAACCTCGGGCTCGAAGAGGACCTGACAGAAGCGATCGCGCTCGCGCACGATCTGGGCCACACGCCTTTCGGGCACGCCGGACAGGACGCTCTCAACGCGTGCATGAAGCCTTACGGCGGCTTCGAGCACAACCTGCAGAGCCTGCGCGTGGTCGACGTTCTCGAGCAACGCTACGGCGCTTTCGACGGGCTCAACCTCACGTTCGAAACGCGCGAGGGCATACTCAAGCACTGTTCGGTGCGCAATGCCCGGACACTGGGCGACGTGGGCGAGAGGTTCCTGAAAAAGCGGCGGCCTACGCTCGAGGCGCAGATCGCGAACGTCGCCGACGAGATCGCCTACAACAACCACGATGTCGACGACGGGCTGCGCTCGGGGCTGATCGATCTCGAGCAGCTGTGCGAGATCGCTATATTCAAGCGCCATCGGGCTGCCGTGCTCGAGGCTTTCCCCCGGCTCGGCGGCCGGCGTCTGGTGCACGAAACGGTCAGGCGCATGATCGATACCCTGGTGACCGATCTTATCGACTCGAGCGCCAAGGCGATCCGCAAGGCGGCGCCGGCTACGCCCGACGCGGTGCGTGCGGCGCCGCCGCTCATCGGCTTCAGCGCGGCGATGCGCGAGGAGCAACTCGAGCTCAAGCGCTTTCTGAACGAAAAGCTCTACCGGCACTACTTGGTCGCGCGCATGAGCAGCAAAGCGCGCAGGATCGTGACCGAGCTCTTCGAGGCTTTTCTCGCCGAGCCCAGGCTGCTGCCGCCGGAGTTCCAGGCGCGGGCCGCCGAGGACAAACCGCGCGCGATCGCGGATTACGTCGCCGGCATGACCGACCGCTACGCCATGCTCGAGCATCGCCGCCTGTTCGCGGTCGAGGCTATCTGAAAGGCTACAGGAAGCCTTGGTGCGCGGATTTTCTGTTGAACTAACCCCTTGAACTAGGTAGACTTAACGGGTTTCACTCCCAGTTTGGCGTACTGCTGCCGCAGCGCAGCAATCGAGCTCGCCAACTGCTTGACGCAACGGCTTTTTGGAGAAACCGCGGTGAACGGTTCAGGTGCGCCAGAGCGACAGGGCCTTTACGACCCCGCCAACGAGCACGACGCATGCGGCGTCGGCTTCGTCGCGAACATCAAGGGGAAGAAAAGCCACTCCATCGTCCAGCAGGGCCTCCAGATCCTGCGCAACCTCACGCACCGGGGCGCGGTCGGCGCCGATCCGCTGGCGGGAGACGGCGCGGGCATACTCATACAGATTCCCGACGTCTTTCTCCGCGAAGAGCTCTCGACGCAGGGCGTGCGGCTGCCCCCGCCCGGACAGTACGGCGTCGGCATGGTGTTCCTGCCCAAGGAGCCTGCGTCACGGCTCGCCTGCGAGTACGAAATCGAGCGCGCCATCAAGGACGAAGGCCAGATACTGCTCGGCTGGCGCGATGTTCCGGTCGACGACACCGGGCTCGGCGATTCGGTCAAGAGGATCGAGCCCGTCATAAGGCAGGTTTTCATCGGCCGCGGCAAAGGCGTCACGGTCACCGATGCGCTCGAGCGCAAGCTCTACATCATCCGTAAGTCCGCGGGGCACGCCATCCAGGCGCTCAAGCTCGCGCACGGCAAGGAATTCTACGTACCGTCGATGTCGGCGCGCACCATCGTCTACAAGGGGATGCTGCTGGCGCACCAGGTCGGGACGTACTACAGGGACCTTCAGGACGCGCGCCTCACTTCGGCCCTTGCGCTCGTCCACCAGCGGTTCTCGACGAATACCTTCCCGACCTGGCATCTCGCGCACCCGTTCCGGCTGATCGCCCACAACGGCGAAATCAACACCCTGCGCGGTAACGTGAACTGGATCCGCGCACGCCAGGGCGCCATCTCGAGCCCGATACTGCGCCGCGACCTCGACAAGGTATGGCCGCTGATCTACGACGGTCAGTCCGATTCCGCGTCGTTCGACAACGCGTTCGAGCTGCTCGTCATGAGCGGCTACTCCGTAGCGCACGCCATGATGATGATGATTCCCGAAGCCTGGGAAAACCACGCGCAGATGGACGTGAGCCGCCGCGCCTTTTACGAGTATCACGCGGCGATGATGGAGCCGTGGGACGGCCCCGCGTCGATCGCCTTCACCGACGGCCGCCAGATCGGCGCGACGCTCGACAGGAACGGCCTGCGGCCTTCGCGCTACATCGTCACCGACGACGACTTGGTCATCATGGGCTCCGAATGCGGCTGCCTGCCGATCGCAGAAGAGCGCATCATCAAGAAATGGCGTCTGCAGCCGGGCAAGATGTTCCTCGTCGACCTCGAAAAAGGCCGCATCGTCGACGACAAGGAGTTGAAGGACACGCTCGCATCGGCGCGGCCGTATTCGGAATGGATCGACCGCATCCGCATCAAGCTCGACGACCTGCCGGCGCCGTCCGAGAAGCGTGCCGTGCCCAACGAGTCGCTGCTCGATCTTCAGCAGACTTTCGCCTACACGCAGGAAGACATCAAGTTCATCCTTGCGCCGATGGCGGTGAACGGCGAGGAGCCGGTCGGCTCCATGGGCAACGATTCGCCGCTCGCAGTGCTTTCGAACAAGAACAAGACGCTGTACCACTATTTCAAGCAGCTTTTCGCCCAGGTTACGAACCCGCCGATCGACCCGATCCGCGAGGAGCTGGTGACGAGCCTCGTGTCTTTCATCGGCCCGAAGCCGAACCTGCTCGGCGTGGACGAGATGAACCCGCCGCTCAGGCTCGAGGTTTCGCAGCCGGTGCTCGACTTCGACCAGATGGAAGCGATCCGCCACATCGAGCGCTACAGCGACGGCAAGTTCAAATCGTTCGAGCTCGACATCACCTATCCGCTGGCATGGGGCAAGGAGGCGATCGAAGCGCGCCTGGCGAGCCTCGCCGCCCAAGCCGAGGATGCGGTGCGCGCCGGCTACTCGATACTCATCATCTCCGACCGCAGGGTGCATCGCGATCAGCTCGCCATTCCCGCGCTTCTCGCGCTCTCGGGCATCCACCAGCATCTCGTCAACAAGGGGCTGCGCACTTCCACCGGGCTGGTGGTCGAGACCGGTTCCGCGCGCGAAGTGCATCACTTCGCGCTGCTCGGCGGCTACGGCGCCGAGGCCGTGCACCCGTACCTCGCGCTCGACACCCTGTGCGAGCTCGCCAGGAGCCGCGCGTTCGGCGTGGACATCGAGGCGAAGCAGGCGTGCAAGAACTTCATCAAGGCGATCGGCAAGGGTTTGAAGAAGGTCATGTCCAAGATGGGCATCTCGACCTACATGTACTACACCGGCGCGCAGATCTTCGAAGCGGTGGGGCTTTCGAGCACGCTGATCGAAAAGTATTTCTCGGGCACCACCTCGAACGTCGGCGGCATCGGCATCTTCGAAGTCGCCGAGGAGGCGATACGCATCCACCGCGCCGCCTTCAGCCGCGACGCCGTGCTGGCCGGCGCGCTCGATGCCGGAGGCGAGTACGCCTGGCGCGTGCGCGGCGAAGAGCACATGTGGACGCCCGACGCGATCGCGAAGCTCCAGCACGCCGCGCGCGCGG